>JAJYBW010000259.1 GCA_021778815.1 Acidobacteriota bacterium
CCAATGCACTGGACATCTTCCTGGATCGATGCGTTGACAATCATTTCCGGCGTCTGGCGCAGGCCGGTGTAGATGACTTCCATGCCGGCATCGCGCAGAGCACGCGCAATGACCTTGGCACCGCGATCGTGACCATCCAGGCCGGGTTTGGCGACCAGGACGCGGATGGGAAATTCATGTTCCGGTTTAACGTTCGGGTCGGTTGTCAAAGGCTTCCTCGCACGAGTTTTCTTCTAGAAACAATAAAAGATTGCTATAAGGATCTTTAGGTCCAGTTGGACTCTTCATAGGTTCCATACACGTCGCGCAGCGCCTCGCAGATCTCGCCAACGGTGGCGTAGGCGCGGACACAATCCAGAATATACGGCATGGTGTTGGCGTCGGAGATTTTCCCTTTTTCCGCCTGCGGTTCGCGGCCAGCGGCTTGGCGCAACGCGTTCAAGCTGCGCGTGACCTTTTCCTGAGAACGACGGGCGCGCAAGCGCTTCAATTTTTCCGTCTGCGATTCGCGTACGCTTTCGCCGATGTAGAGAATCTCCTGCGGCGTCTCTTCGACGACAAAATCGTTGACGCCGACGATGATCTTTTCCTTGGCTTCGACGGCGCGGGCGTATTGATAACTGGACTCGGCCAGCTCTTTCTGCGGGAAGCCCTGTTCAATGGCCCGGACCATGCCGCCCATGGCGTCCAGCTTGTCAAAATACTCGAATGCACCTTGCTCCATTTTCAGGGTGAGGTTTTCGACGAAGTAAGAACCACCGAGCGGATCGACTGTCTGCGCGACGCCAGACTCGTATGCCAGAATCTGCTGCGTGCGCAGCGCGATGCGCGCGGCTTCTTCGGTTGGCAGTGCCAGCGCTTCGTCATAGGAGTCAGTATGCAGCGATTGCGTGCCGCCTAATACCGCAGCTAGAGCCTGGATGGCGACGCGGGCAATGTTGTTCATGGGCTGTTGTGCAGTGAGCGAAACGCCGGCGGTCTGGGTATGGAACCGCATCAGATGGGAACGCGCCTGCTTGGCGTGGAAGCGATCGGTCATCAGGCGATACCAGATTTTGCGGGAGGCCCGGAATTTGGCGATCTCCTCGAAGAAGTCGTTGTGGGAGTTAAAAAAGAAACTCAGGCGCGGCGCAAAATCGTCGACATCGAGGCCGCGGCGCAGTGCCCACTCTACGTACTCGACGCCATCGTAGATGGTGAATGCCAGTTCTTGCAGCGCGGTCGAACCAGCTTCTCGGATGTGATAGCCGGAGATGGAAATGGGGTTGAATCGCGGCGTGAACAGAGAGCCAAACTCGAAGGTGTCGATGACCAGGCGCATGGAAGGCGCGGGTGGATAGATATATTCCTTCTGCGCGATGTATTCCTTCAGGATGTCGTTTTGCAGCGTGCCGGAAATCTTTTTCCAGTCCGCGCCCTGCTGCTCCGCGACGACCAGATACATGGCCCAGAGCACACTGGCAGGGGAGTTGATGGTCATCGAGACGGTGGTTTTTTCCAGGTCGATGCCGGAGAAGAGAATCTCCATGTCTTCCAGCGAGTCGATGGCCACGCCGCACTTGCCGACTTCGCCTTCGCTGTTGGCGTGGTCGGAATCGTAGCCCATCAGTGTGGGCAGATCGAAAGCGACGGAGAGGCCGCTGCCGCCTTGCTGCAACAAATATTTGTAGCGCTGATTGGTTTCTTCCGGCGTGGCGAACCCGGAAAACTGGCGCATCGTCCACAGCTTGCCGCGATAACCAGTGGCATGAATGCCGCGGGTATAGGGGGCCTGGCCGGGTTGGCCGAGGTATTTGTCGGTGTGCTGATCCCAGTCCGCGGGAAGATCGGCGCGAGTGTAAAGGTGCTCGACGGGAACGCCGGAGATTGTGGTGAAACGGGCGGTGCCGTCGGGATTACGATTGGTTCCGGTGTCGGCGCCGATGGGCCGCTCCGGTGATTTTGCGAGCGCGGGCTTCAGGGTGGTGTCGATCCATTGCTGCTCTGCGGCAGAGACGTTGCGCACGGGTTCGGCAACGCGGGCCGGAGTCTTCGGAACATCTTCGGTGGTGCTTCGCGACATACGTTACCCCTACAGCGTCAGCCGACTAAGAAGGACCCTTCAGCATAGGGTATTTCACTCACCCCGGCAACAAAGAGGCCTGCACCGCGATCCACAGGTTTCCTTCTCTGTGCCACACTTTCACCGCGCCGCAGTCGCACCTCCCGGGCGTGCGCGAGGCATCCTGGACAAATTCGGCTGCGCGCCATATAATCTCCGGAATTCCTCCCCTGCTTGACGCCCCGACCGCCATGATTGAACATCCCCGGTTCAACACCTCGGCTGAAAATGCCGGCGCGATTCGTTTATGGAAAGTAAAGAAAAGGGGACCGCAATGAAGAGCAAACCGAATCCAATTTATTGTCTGGCTATCCTCGCGTTGTTTTTCGCCACAAGCTCCATCCACGCTGCCACGTCCAAAGAAGCAAAGGAGGCCCTGAGCAAGGCGCTGTTGGGAAAAGACGTGAAGCCCCTGATCGACATGCCGGCCTACAAGGAAGGGATCGACATCTACTACACGCCGCCCTCGGACAAGCGCACCGATGAACGCGGGATTGATCTGAAAGGACTGACGAAGTGGCTGAAGGCCAAGGGAGTCGGCGTGGAAAAAGGCGAGGACGTCACCATTACCAACGTGAAGGTAGATAGCAAGATGATCGAGATCCACCTGGGCGGCGGGGGCGAAGGCAGACGCGGCAGCAACCATGCCAACAAGGTGAATGCTGGCTTCAAACGCGCTGGGGGATCCCGCATCAATTTCCGCTATCAAAGAGATCTGACGGACGCGGACCTAAAAACCAGCAATTTTTTCAAGTTTATGAGCCGGGTTGTAGACGTGAGCGGGATCGAGACTCAATTGGACGTGAAAAAAATGCCTGCCAACGACCAGAGCGCCATCGACAACCACACCGTTATCAACGGTATGACCTACGAAATGGTCGTGTTGAGTTTCGGCGACCCGGAACAGAAAAAAGTAGAAGACGACACCGGGAGTACCTTCAAGGAAACCTGGTACTACCTGAAGGATGGACACCGCTGGATATTGCATTTTGAGAATGGCAAGGTTACGCAGATCCAGACGTTCTAAATGACAGCTTTTATTCTCAGTTCTCAGAACCGAACCCTGTCGCGCCCTCAGCATCGGATTTTGCGGATACGCCCGATCGCCATAGGATACGGGATAGGGAGTGATGCGAATGAACATGACGGGGAACACGATGCTGATTACGGGCGGCGGCCGCGGAATTGGCCGCGGGCTGGCCGAGGCATTCCATGCGCTAGGGAATACGGTTGTGATTGCCGGGCGGCGCAAGGAGGTGCTGGAAGAAACGGCAAAGGCGAATCCTGGCATGGGATGGATGACGCTGGACGTTGAAGATCCTGCCAGCATTCAGGCTTTCGCCAAGCAAGCGGCGGACAAGTATCCAAGGCTGAATGTGTTGATCAACAACGCGGGAATTATGAAGCTGGAGGATGTGCGAACTGGCGCTGCGACGGACGTGGCCGAGCAAATCATCGGGATCAACCTATTGGGACCGATTCGTCTGACGTCGGCATTGTTGCCGCTGCTGCGCCGGCAACCGCAATCGACTGTCATGACCGTATCGTCCGGGCTCGCGTTTGTGCCGCTGGCTCCCACGCCCACATATTGCGCGACCAAGGCGGCGATTCATTCCTGGACGCAGTCGCTGCGCTATCAACTGAAGGATACGACGACGGAGGTGGTGGAACTGATTCCTCCGTATGTGGCAACGGACCTGATGGGCTCGAGCGCGGGCGACCCGCGGGCCATGCCGCTGGATACGTTCATCGCGGAAGTGATGTCGATTTTGACGACGCAGCAGAATGTCCAGGAGATTTGCGTGGAGAATGTGAAGCGGTTGCGCTTCGCTGCAGAGAGCGCGCATTACGATGCGGTGTTTAAAGGGTTAAACGACGCGATGGCGACGGGGCTGCACTAAGATCGACCTTCGGTCGACGACAATTTTCAAGCCAGAAAAAGAACACAGGTTTCAGGAGCGAGACCTGGGGCACCTGTGTTTCTGTGGTGTCATAACCCTTCCACACCCGCGGTTCGGCGGCGCATTAATCTTTCCATGCGCCAAGCTGTTTCCGCAGCAAAATCAATTGCCCCAGGTGGTAGCTGGTGTGGTCGCCGGCCAAAAGAACTTCGCGCAGAATATTCTGATTTTCTCCCCAGGGAATTTTCGCGGTCAGATCAATCTTGGGGTCCTGGATCAGTTTGTCGAGATCCTTTAGGTCCTTGTGGATTGCGGTGACGCAATGATCCCAGGCTGAAGGTGATTTCGGAGACTCTTCTTTTGGCCAATACCCCTCAGGCCACTTCGGCGCTTCATACTTGGGATTGGTACAAAACTCCAACAGGTCATGCAGGGCGATGCGGATATGTTCCAGCATCTGCCAGGCGTTGTGCGGCGAGCCCGCGGGCTTTTTGTCGAGCAGGGAAGCGGGCATGTTCTTGACTGCGGCATCGAGGCTGGCGTGGGCCTGATCGCCGCGAAGAAATGCAGACAATTCTTTTCGAATGGAATGATCTGGACTGATCGAGTGGGTGGGCATCGTCGCTCCTTGTATTAAGCTTCGATAATTTGGATGCCGTCTTCCGCGATGAGATTCGCATTTTAGGCTTGTGGCGCGGGGCGCAGATTTTTCAATCGCCACCAAGCCAAAACATGGCTTGATGGTGATGGGCACCTGATCATTCGCAAAGAAAAACAGAATGCACAGATTCTGCTGCGCAGCGATCTAGCTGAGAATCACCTTACCATTGCCGAGATGCTCGGTGATCAAGCGGGCGACAAGAGGTTTGAGGGCCTCGCCGGTTTTGGGAAAGACGAAGGATTGCGCGGCCTCGTCCCAGTCGAGCTTAAAGCTGGCGGAGAGTGCGGAAATCCAGATCTGCCGGACGGGAGTGTTGGGAGTGAGAACAAATTTGGAGGGTGGCTCGTCAAAGCTGATATTAAGGACGCCGTTTTGTTCTTCCACCTCAAAGTCGGCATCGGATTCGGCGAGAATGAGGGCTTTTTTCAGGGATTCCAAAGCGCTGTCCGCATGGCGCCGAAAGGTGATTTCGTCAAGCATGGAGCCAGTGTACCAACATTCCCGCCGCATCGGATGCACGTAGAATGAACGTATCGATGGAAACGAAAGCGAATAGGAAAGATAGTTTCCAGTTCGTGGCAGGGAGGGAAACAAGTTGCCGGCGAGCACAGTTGAGCCTCGTTTGTTTTTTGGTTGTGCTGCTATCGATTGGAATGTTTCCGCAGCCGACAG
>JAJYBW010000260.1 GCA_021778815.1 Acidobacteriota bacterium
GCAAAATCAGCGAGGCGGCGATGAATGAGACATCGACGGTGAAGAATCCAATTCCGGGCGGCAGAATGCTGGCGTTGAGATGACGCGCATTGGTGTGCTCCAGCAGAAGCAGCCGCCGATCCGAGTGTAACTTCTCCGCCAGTTGACCATGGCCGCTGTCAACCCCCACGACGCAGTGTGCGCCCCGCTGCAATAGGCAATCGCTGAATCCACCCGTCGAAATTCCAATATCGAGACAAGTGCGGCCGGACACATCGATCCTCCACGCATCCAGAGCTGCCGCCAGCTTCACACCGCCTCGGCTGACGTAGGGAATATCATCCGCAATGGCTTGAATCGACTGATCTGGACCGACGAGGAAGCCGGCCTTGGTGACGATGGAACCGTCGACGGAAATCTGTCCGGCAGAGATGCGCTGCTGCGCCCGGGTTCGTGAGGAGGCCAGGCCCTGACCCACCAGCAGCTGATCCAAACGAAGCTTCATGCCTGCACCGATATCCGTCGAGTCGATTGTTCGCGGTTCTTGCGAGCTTGCATGTCGCCAGGATCAGGAACCGGTGAGATAGACCTGGATGCCATTGCCTGTCAGCGGCAAACTTGTATCGATGGTGTCGTCGATCGTCTGAATAACGGTCAGCATATTCGTGTCCGGCGACACAACGTAGACCTTGCCTGTAGGCGTTCCGGTAGTGGCGGCAATCGACATAGGATGAATGGTGCAAAGATTATTCGGATTGCCCGCCGAGCACGGCTCCTGCGGCAACGATATGGTCTTGGTGACGGTATTGCTGGTCAGGCTGACCACGCTGACGGTTCCATCTCCGCGATTGGCCACGTAGGCACGGGTACCATCCTGCAACACTGAAACCGAGGACGGGCTGTTGCCTACCGGCACAGTTGCGATGATCTGGCCGAAGTTGGGGCTGTCGTTGCCATACACATCTTCGCTGATGTTGATCAAGGTCAGAGTGTTGGACCCGGCATTCGCCACCGCAAGTATCGCTCCGGTATTGTAAATGTCTGCCCAGACCGGATTCGTTCCAACAGCGATCTGGCCCGCGGGCACACCGGGTTGGTTGGCAATCAGGTTCGCACTGGTATCGATCTGATTCTGCTGGCTGTCGATCACCGAAACCGTCCCGCTCCCCTGATTCAGGATGAAGGTGCGACGGTTATCAGAACTCATCACGCCGTAGACCGGGCAAAGTCCGAGCGGCAAGTTGGAAGACGGGGTGTTGGTCGTGGTTTCAATTCCGGTGGCGACACCGGGAGAGTTGGCGGCCGGACAGCTTTGAGCGGGAGGCGTCAGGCCATCATCGTAGCTGATGGCATAGATGCGTTGCGCGCTTCGGTTGCCGACCAGGATGGTGGGATACTGCTGGGCCGATGGATTGGTCGCATCGAGCAGGGGAATCTCAAGGAAACCCGCCGGCGAAAGCGCTCCATTCGCCGTCTTCATCACTTCCACGGAGCCTCGGCCGGTCTGCGAAACATACAGATAATTCCGGGTCGACAGCATGGTGGCGGGATCGGCGTTTGCCAGCAGGGTGCTGGAATAGACCTGGTGACTTTCAACCGTCGTCGAGATGCTGAAGTTGGTCACCGTTCCATCGTCATTGGTGTTGTAGACGATACCGCCGCTGCCATTGCTGTTGGGGGCGAGTCCTACCCAGCGCGGTCCGTTCCCCAGAATCAAACGAATTGCCAGCGTGTCGCCAGAGAAATCCACCAGCGATCCATATCCTGGCACGGTGCTGGCCGAGCAAATCTGGTCGATTGTCGGCGCCGAGACGTTGGTATTGTTGCCGCAGGAGGTCACGATCGCATACTTGGTCGGCTGCGACGACGGCTCAACCGGGGGTATGCTCGTGACAACAGGACGGTAAATATCTCCGCAGCCCAGCATGAAGGCGAATATGAGACTCGATCCCAATAATTTCCAGGGCCTTCTTCGCCCAAAAACTGACAACACTCGTGAATACCCCATGGTTTCCAACAGTCAATTGAAGCTGTCAAGATTGTAAATCAGCGCCGATGTTTTGGCGGCAAGCAGACGCGGTTTCCTGGATGCCGCTCCGGCAGGCAATGGCTCGACAATTCCCCGAAGCATGTCAGTGCAGATGCAGCCGCCAAAGAGTGTAGCTTGCCATCTCATGCAGGTATCGTTCCACGATATCGAGCTGATTGACGGATTTGCCCGGTTCGCGCGGAGAAAGCAGTACATGCAGTCCCTCGGCCCGGCATAGTTCGCGAATGCGGAACATGTGGGTCCCATCGCTGACAACCAGGATCGTACGTAGATGATTTTCTTTTGCGATCGCCGCCAGCCGATCGACGGACTCCTCAGTATCGCTGCTGGTGGTTTCTGCGATGATCCTGCGATCAGGCACGCCATGAGTCAGAAAGTAATCCCGGCCAACTGCACCCTCGCTCATTTGCGGATCGTATTGCGCGTCGGCGCCCCCGCCAAGAGAAATCAGCAACGGTGCCAACCCACGCCGGTATAGATCGAGCGCATGTTCCAGGCGAGCATTCAGGACCGGAGAAGGACGGCCGTTGTATTCTGCGGCTCCAAACACCGCGATGGCATCGGCCGGCAGGGGCTGGATGGTGTAGGAGGTTGTCCGAATCTCGACAAAAAGCCACCAGAACCATGCGAAGCAGGCCAGCAGGACAAGAGTGATAACTCCGCGCAGTATCCGGCGAATGATGGCGCGGCTTCGGCTGGGCTCGGAGCCGTAGTCCTCTTCCCAGTCGGATTCTTCCGGTTCGATATCGCGCATGCCTCGGGACTCCGCTATTGCAGGGCGAAAGCAATCTCATGCGTCGGAATTGCGCCCTCGCGCAGAATCTGCCAGGTTCCTGGACCCGCCGACAAATCAACAATGGTCGTCGGCAGGCTTCGTCCGGTGGGACCCCCATCGACGATTAAAGGCAGGCGATCGCCCAGCTGATCTCGAACTCCGATAGCGTGAGTGCACTCCGGAGCGCCAAACGCGTTGGCGGAAGTCGCCGTAACCGGCAGCCCCAGCATTCGAACCACGGCTCGCGGAATGGCCGCATCCGGAACCCGCAACGCCACATTTCCCGTGTTCGCTGTGACCCGCAGTGGAAGTCGCGTTCCTGCACGCACGATCACCGTCAGTGGTCCCGGCCAGAAACGTTCCGCCAGGCGGTCAAACTGGGAATCAAGGTTGCGCGCAATCTCGTAGGCTTGTGCGACATCTGCCAGCAGCAGGGACAGCGGCTTGTGGCGCAGCCGCATCTTGATGTCGTAAATCAACTCGACGGCGTGCAGGTTGACTGGATCCACAGCCAGACCATAAAACGTGTCCGTCGGCAAACCGACGACACTCCCCGCTCGCAGGCAGCGCACAATGTACTCGATCTTTTCCGGCTCCGGCTCATCCGGCTGCACGCGCAGTATTTCCGCTGACAAACTGTTTCTCCACGTCTGCGAGTTTAGGCCCGAAGAGTTTAAAGGCTGAAAATATTTTCGAGCTTGATCCATGATACCCGTTCGTCGAAGACTGAACCGCCAGAAATCGTAAGGCCGCAGAAAGACTTCCGTCCGCAGCGTAAAATCGCGAAGTATGCCGGACTTTGTGGCCTCCGCTTCCGCTGAAATCATCCGCAGCCGCCAAAATGCGCGGCTAAAGGATCTGCGCCAGCGTTTACTACATCCGGCGATCGGCGAGGACGGGCTCATCGCCATTGAAGGCGATCATTTGCTGCAGGAGGCAGAGCGCAGCGGACTGCAGTTCGATACTGTGTTTCTGCGCGAGGATCGCGTCGCGGGTAGGCACCGCGCATTTGATGGCAACGTAAAAGTTCTTACCATCGCTGTGGACGCGTTCGACCATGCCTGCGCGACCGACTCTCCCCAGGGGATTGCCGCGCTGGTGAAAGCTCCCGAATGGACGCTGGAATCAATGCTCAACCTAGCGGCGCCTCGACTTGTCATCCTGGCCGGCCTTCAGGATCCCGGCAATGTCGGCACCATTATCCGCTCGGCCGAGGCATTCGCTGCCAGCGGAGTTTTGCTGACTCCCGGAAGTGTCAGCCCGTGGAACCAGAAAGCGCTGCGTGCTTCTGCGGGTTCGAGCTTTCGCCTTCCTGTTCTTTCATTGACAAACGTCTCGGGGCTGCACGCTCTCCCTGAAAAGAGAATTCCTACGTACGCCTGCGCATCGGACGCTGGAACTTCCATCGTCGAGGTTGACCTGCGCGGTCCGATCGCATTTGTCATTGGCAATGAAGGCGCAGGAATTCCAGATGAGGTTTTACCTTTCTGCGACGGCAGTCTCCACGTGCCGTGTCCCGGTCAAGTGGAGTCGTTGAACGCCGCCATCGCCGCGTCGATTGTGCTGTATGAGGCATCGCGGCAACGCAGCGCCGCATCCCTCCAAGGCAAGCCATGAGCCTGTTCGATGCACTTCCGGGCGATCCCGCATATGCAAACGAGACAACCTCCGATTTGCGGCAGCGACCGCTCGCGGAGCGCATGCGTCCGCGCACATTGGACGAGTTCGTCGGCCAGGAACACTTGCTGGGACCCGGCAAGGCACTGCGCCTGCAATTGGAAACCGACGACACCACATCGATGATTTTGTGGGGACCGCCGGGAGTGGGAAAAACCACGCTGGCCAAGATCATCGCCCACACGACGAAGGCCACCTTCATCGAGTTTTCCGCAGTTGTCAGCGGGATAAAAGAAATCAAGCAGGTCATGGCGGAAGCCGACCAGGCAGCTTCTGCCGGCATGCGCACAATTCTGTTCGTGGATGAAATTCACCGCTTCAACCGCAGCCAGCAGGATGCATTTTTGCCGTATGTCGAGCGAGGCTCGATTCGACTGATCGGCGCCACCACGGAAAATCCATCCTTCGAACTGAACGCCGCGCTTCTCTCCCGCTGCCGCGTGTATGTTCTGGAGGCGTTGAGCGATGAACAAATTGTCGCGCTGCTGCACCGGGCGCTCACAGATCAAGAGCGAGGTCTGGGCAGATTTGGAATCACAGCGCCGGAAGATGCACTACAGGTGATCGCCGGATACTCGAACGGCGACGTACGGCGCGCCTATAACGTGCTGGAAGGCGCTGCCCGTTTGGCCACGAGCACAGGTCAGACAAGCCTCGATGGCCAGTTGATTGCCGATGCGGTGCAGCAGAAAACCCTGCTCTACGACAAGAGCGGCGAGGAACATTACAACCTGATCTCTGCGCTGCATAAGTCGATTCGCAACAGCGATCCGGATGCGGCGCTCTACTGGCTGGCGCGCATGCTGCGCAGCGGCGAAGACCCGATGTACCTGGCGCG
>JAJYBW010000261.1 GCA_021778815.1 Acidobacteriota bacterium
TAATAACCAACTCACATCGATATTGCAGCCTATCGTTTGCGTCCCCCCGCATTGAAGGAGTGCTCTATCTTCAAACGGAGCTAGTGGATGCGAAAGAGTCAAAGTCTGGTTAGGTCGATCCTGGTCTGTGCGTTCATCGTCATCAGCTCCGCGCTGTATGGCCAACTTCCCAACAGCACCGTGAACGGCAGCGTGAAAGATCCGCAAGGCGCCCCGATTGCCGGAGCGCACGTGACAATCGTCAACGTCGCCCAGGGAGCGACGCGAGAGGTGACGACGAATGCGGAAGGACTGTATGTGATTCCATACCTGCCCATTGGCAACTACAGCATGAAGATTTATGACGAGGGGTTCGAGACAATCGAATACCAGGGCATCAGGCTGGAGGCGGGAAAGACGGTGACCCTGAACCGCACGCTTGGAATTGCGAAAGCGAACACGGTGGCGCACGTGACGGCGGCCAATCAGTCGATCAATCTTTCGCAGTCTATGATCCAGGGACAAATTACCTCAACGACGATCAAGAGCATGCCGCTGAACGGCAGAAACTTTCTGGAACTGGCGTATCTGATTCCAGGCAACCGACCGGCTCCGACCTTTGATCCCACGAAGACGAACACGCTTGAAATCAGCTCAGCTGGCGGGTTTGGCCGCGGAGGCAACATCACGGTCGATGGCGCCGACAATAATGATGAGATTGTGGGTGGCACGCTCTCGAATTTCCCGATTGACTCCATCGCCGAGTTTCAAATTGCCACTGCGCGCTTCACCTCCGAGGTTGGCCGTTCCGGAAACAGTATTGTGAATATCGTCACCAAGTCTGGAACCAATGATGTGCATGGGTCGGTTTTCTTTTTTGAAAGAAATCGAAATCTGCAGGCTCTTCCGGCAACCTTGAACCGCAACCTGCCAACTCCCCCGTTCGATCGTGAGCAATATGGAGCTTCGGCTGGAGGGCCGATAAAGGCCGATCACGCCTGGTGGTTTACTGCTTTTGAATATCGCGACCAGAATGCGGCGATTTTGACGGGAACGCGGGACTTTGCGAACGATCAGATCATCAACACGTCGGCTCCCGCGCCATTGCGTGACTTGTTATTGTCGAACCGCGTTGATACCCAGATCAACCGTGCCAATTCCCTGATGGTTCGATACTCTTTCAATCGATCAACCGATACATCCGAGGCCACACCGTCGCAAGAGACGCCGGCGTTCACCGCGGCGGAACGCCAGAATTCGCTGAATCATTTCAATTCCTTTGTCACAGGACTGACAACTGTTTTTTCTCCCAGAAAAGTAAACAATCTCATCTTCCATTTCGACAATTTCCTGAACAATATTCCGCCATTCCCTCAGGACGCTCCGACCACCGATCCTCCGCTGCACTTGACCAATGAGTTGATCTTTCCGGATTTAGCGGATGGCGCGAACTTCAATCTGCCGCAGCAGACGGTTCTGAATCGCTATCAGGTTGGCGACGCCATCACCTGGACACCGGGCAAACACACGTTGCGCGCGGGCTTTGAGGCTGAACACTACCGGGCGCACGGTCTAATCAACGTGTTTGGCAGCGGAACAATTATTTTGACGCAGGACTTTGGAACACAGAACCTGGAAGGCAATGGCGTCATCAATGATCTGGACATTCCAATTGCCGCCGGAATCAAGAGCAGCGCGCCGGTCATCCCCGTGCCGATTCCAGACATTACGAACAACTATTTCGCGGGATTTATCCAGGACGACTGGAAGGCGCGACCGAATGTGACGTTCAATCTGGGTCTGCGTTGGGAATACGACTCGAATTTGACCGGTAACGACAGCGCTCATGATCCATGCCCGAACCTGACGACCGTGCCAACCGTTCCCTGCGTGTGGATGGCGAACGTGATCGACCTGAAGAAAATTCCAGACAAAAAAGATTTCGGCCCGCGTGTCGGATTTGTTTATGACCCGTTTCGCCGCGGCACAACTGTCATTCGGGGAGGATATGGGATTTATTATGATCGGATCATTCTTGAAGCCGGGTCGGAGGAGTTAGTTCAGAATGATCGCGCGCTGACAGTGACGCAATACGGAGGATCAGTTTGTAACTCGCCCTATGTTCCGGGGCCGCCCAGTCTGGGCGCCTGCTTCGCGCCACAGGCCAGTTATGCGCCTGGAAGTCCGACCATCGCCAACGCTTTCAGTGGTCCGCATCAGACAGGCGGGGTGGGCATCATTGCCATGGGACCGGATTCGCATCATCCACTGTTCCAGCAATTCTCGCTGGGCCTGCAGCAGCAATTCGGCAGCTCCTGGCTGCTTTCCGCAGACGGGCTTCACGTGTTTGCCTATCGACAGCTTATCGGCCATCTGTTGCGAAATACCGATTCGAAATCGCCCTATGTCAGTTGCCCGGGAGACAACATACCGTGCACCATCACCGATCCGCTGACCGGGATTTCCGACAACATCACGCTGATTCAGTCTCAAGCCAAATCCTGGTATGACGGACTGATCGTCACGATGCAGCACCGCTATGCCTCGATTGGTCCAGTTCATTATCAATTCAACGTAAGCTACACGCTTTCCAAGACGCTGGATTACTCCGACGATGATCAGCTGACAAACAACAACGCCGATGAACAGGTTGATCTGGTGGAAGGAATCAACAATCTGAGACTGGAAAAGGGATACGCTGTGAGCGACGAGCGCCACAGGCTGACAGCGTACGGGGAGTTTCTTCTGCCGTTCCAATTTTCGCTGGCTCCGATTTACACATTTGGATCGGGAGTTCCTGCAGATACATTTCTTCCCGGGACTGCCATCAACGGGGCAACCGGTTCGCGGTTGCCAATCCTGTCACGCAACTCACTTGGACGCGAGATAAAAAACAGCAACCAGCTGAATGCTGCGATTGACCGTTGGAACTCCCTGCCTAATTGCCCAGCGCCATTTCCTTGCCTTGCAGGAGGGCAACTGGCACACGTGCCGGCCAACATCGATTTCTTTAGTCCCTTCAGTTCGCTGGATTTGCGAGCACAGAAGAACTTCACGATGAGGGGAGACACCCAATTGAGCCTGATTGCGGAGAGCTTCAATTTGCTGAATCAGACCAACATTCGTGGATCGACAAACGCGAATTTTTCCGGGCGCAATATTTCGATTGCTCCGTATCAAGCATCTGCGCCGGTGCAAACCAACTTTTTCACCCCGGTCAGTGTCGCCGGGGGATTCTTCGGGTCGGGCGGTCCTCGAGCTTTCCAGTTGGCCGCACGCTTTCAGTTTTGATTCCGGTGCAATGTGAAGCCAGCCCAGAGAAATTCGGAGACGAGCCGTAAGACGAACGTGATGCCTGAAGGCTCCAGGCGTGGCCCGGGCAACGAGCCGGTGGTCGAGAAGGGCACGAACCTTCCAGTGGTAGAGGAAGGAGAGGCAGCGGGTGCGGCGGCTGAAGCCTACGCGTATTTTCGCGAGCATTTTAACCGGGGCGCGGTTCCCGGGATTTTGAAATGTTTTGCCACGCATCCTCCACTTCTAAGGCAAATGATGGACATTGCTTCCACGATGCTTTTCTGCGACGGTCACCTGACCCGACGAATGAAAGAAGCCGTCGCAACCTACGTTTCTTCGCTGAATCGATGTCCATATTGCGTGGATAGTCACGCCTACTTCCTGCATGCTCATGGGGGCGAGGATGCATTGATCGCCACCTTGTGTACGGCGGACCTGGAACATGCGCCATTGGATGAAAGGGAGCGGAAGCTGCTGGAGTTTGCGCGCAAGGTGACCTGCGAGTCTTACGGGATTTCCGCGGCAGACGTGTCAAAGCTTCGCGATGCGGGATGGAACGACCGGCAAATTGGCGAGGCGATTCACGTGGCAGCACTGTTCGCCTGCTTTAATCGTGTCGCAAATGCATTCGGCTTATCCTCCCAAGGCCTTCTCGATCTGCGACACCAAGTAACACCGCGCGAGGACGAGTTATGAACACTACAAAAGCACAGCAGCAATCGATGTTTCTTCCTGGGGTGGAGCAGAGCCCGAAACCCAGCACTTATCTTGACCTGATTGAAGGCGCGCGTGCGTCGGGTACGGAGTACTGGCAGATCTGGCATTTGCTGGCGTTTCAGCCGGAGGCGGCGCGGAGCCTGGTCGGATTTTCTCAAGTGGTGATGCATGATCCTGCACCCATCAGTCCGGGACTTCGGGAATTGATCGCGGCGTACACGTCGTCGCTGAATCGATGCGAGTTCTGCATGAAGGCGCACGCTGCGGTTGCGGCGCACATTTACAAGGATGATGCGTTTGTCGCGAGCGTGCTGCGAGATCCGCAGTGTTCTCCGTTGAGCGAGAAAGAAAAGCTGCTGCTGCGCTTTGTACAGAAAATTACCTTCACCTCCGCAGACATCAATCCCGCGGACACGGAACGCTTACGCGCCGCCGGTTGGGACGACGACGCCATTTTCTATGCCATCACTACGTGCGCGCTGTTCAATTTCTATAACCGGTGGGTTTCCGCAAGTGGGGTTCGTCTGGTGAGTGACGAAGCCTTTCGCAGGCTTGCTGCACCCATGGCGGAACGAGGGTATCTTCGCAAATGAAACATCTGCTCAGTTCCTTCCGGCTCATCGCTCTACTCGCATTCAGTTTCAGCGTTCTGATCGAGGCGCAGCAGACCGCGCGTCCTCAGCATCTTTTTTTTCATGTAACTCTCGGCCCTCAGTTTCAGCAACCGGTGTCGGGACGCATGCTTTTGTTCGTGTCGCCAGGATCGGGAGCGAAGGCCGTCGACATGAGTATGATGGCGCCCACTAAGGTCTACATCGCTGCCAAGGAGATATCACACCTGCTGCCTGGAGAAACAGTCGACATCGACGCCGACGATGGCGCGTTCCCGGGGCCGTTATCGCAGGCCGCGCCCGGAGATTATGAGGCCCAGGCAGTTCTGGATGTCGCACACACGTACAACTATGCCGGCCGTCAACCGGGCGACCTGGTCAGCGAGGTTATTGCGATGCCAGCGTGGAATCCGCAGACCCAGCCAGCTGCGACGATGACTCTGACTTCAACAGTTCCGGAACCTGCTGACCCACTCGCGGGCATGCCAGATGTGCAGTCAGCGCTGCACCGAGTTGATTTCATCAGCCCGGTTCTCAGTCGATTCTGGGGCCGAAAAATCTCAATGAAAGCGTGGGTGCTGCTGCCGCCAGGTTACAACTCGCACCCCAATTTAAAATATCCGACTGTGTATTTCACTCATGGTTTTGGCGGCAGCATGCCTGAAATGCGGGCTAGATTTGCTCCGGTTTTCTATCAACGAATTAAAGATGGAAA
>JAJYBW010000262.1 GCA_021778815.1 Acidobacteriota bacterium
AGATGAAAGCGGCCCAGCGTGGGGCCATGTTTCGGACGTCATCCTGCATCTGGTTCTGCAGCAGGATGTCGTGGCGCTGATTACCTCCAGCGACGGCACGGACACCCACGTAAGCGAGCAGGTGGGCAATCGAATCGGCGTTCCGATCCTGACGTTGTCGAACGATGCGACGACCACCCAGATCGACATTCCATGGATCTTTCGGCTCGGTCCCAGCGATTTGCAGCAGGCGCAAAGCATCGCACAGAACATCTATCGCAAACGTGGACTGAACAAGGTGATGGTGATTTTCGCGGGAGATCACGATGGGCGGGGCGGAGTTGCGGCGATGCGGCAGGCGGCCCGTTCGCTCAACGCGGCAGTGCCGAAGGAACTGGCTCTCGATCCGCTGCGGCCTGACCTCACTTCTGTTGTGAGGCAAATTCAAGCGGGTTCTCCGCAGGCAATTGTTCTATGGACACGAGCCGATGTGGCGCAACGTTTGTTGCCAATGCTTCGCGCGGCGGGCATTTCAATTCCTGTGTATTTTTCGCAGCAGGCGGCTCAGGCAGGATCAGGACTAACTTTGACGCCAACCGGGGGCAACGGAGAGGACGATTCGAATTCACTCTCCGTATGGACCATCACCGAACGCGCAGAGGACGCGGCGATGGGGAAGAGTTTTGCGACGCGATATTTTCAGCAAACGGGTAGACCACCCAGCGCGGCTGCCGCCGAAGCTTACGATGCGGTTTGCCTGACGGTGCGCGCCCTGCGTGCGGCGGGACCGAATCGTGCCCGGATGCGTGATCAGTTGGCCAGGACACGTGATTATTCCGGCGCGTCGGGAACCATCCGCTTCGATCGCGAGGGAAACAACACGACTCAGGTCCATCTCGTAGCGCTGCGTGCGCAGCCACCAACTACGGAAAGAGGAGGCAGCGCGGAATGATGTCCCCGATTCTCAGCGGCGACGTGTATGACGCAATCATCGTAGGCTCTGGAGCCGGCGGCGGCATGGCTGCGTATTCGCTGACACACGCGGGCGCGAAGTGCCTGATGCTGGAAGCCGGCGACTGGTACGACACCGCGAAAGATTCGAAATGGCTGCAATGGGGCTACGATGCACCCCATCGTGGAGCGTCCAAAACCCCGTTCGGCCCCGGAGGATTTGAGGCCGTCGTCGGCGGCTACGATGTGGAAGGCGAGCCGTACACCTGCGCGACTGGGACCGACTGGAAATGGTTTCGCTCCCGCATGCTGGGCGGTCGCACGAATGCCTGGGGACGAATTTCGCTGCGCAATGGACCGTACGACTTCACGCCTTACAGTCGCGACGGCAAGGGCTTCGACTGGCCGATCACGTATGAGGAGCTCGCGCCCTATTATGACAAGACGGAAGAATTGATCGGAGTGTTCGGTTCAGCAGAGGGGTTGGAAAATCTGCCAGATGGAAAATTTCAACCGCCGCCAACTCCGCGCTGCTATGAATTGCTCGTCCAAAAGGCGTGCAAGAACCTAAAGATTCCCTGCATTCCTTCGCGGCTTGCAATCCTGACGCGCCCGCTAAAGAATCGCCCCGCCTGCCACTATGTGGCGCAATGTAATCGCAGCTGTCGCATGGGATCGAACTTTTCTTCTCCGGACGTGCTGCTGTATCCAGCGCAGCTGACAGGCAATCTCGAGATCCGTTGCGGCGCGATGGCACGGGAGGTTTTGACGGGTCCGGATGGTCGCGCGACCGGAGTTTCGTATATCGATAAGCAGTCTGGCGAGGAAGTTCAAGTTCACGGCAAAGTTGTTGTGCTGGCGGCAAGCGCCTGCGAAACAGCGCGTCTGCTGCTGAACTCTCGAAGCCCGCGCTTCCCCGATGGAGTGGCGAATTCCAACGGCATGGTGGGCCGCTACTTGATGGATACCGTCATGTCCGACGTGACCGGATGGATTCCTTCCATGATGAACCTGCCCGCGCATAACGAGGACGGCGTGGGCGGCATGCACCTGTTCATGCCATGGTGGAAGTATCAGGAACAATTGCAGAGCAAGCTGCCTTTTTCGCGCGGCTATCACATTGAGATTGGCGGCGGACGGTGCGGCATGCCCGCTCCAGGATTGATGACTGGATCAGAGACATTGCTGGGAGGCGGCTATGGAAAGGATCTGAAGCAGCGCAGCCGTAGCCTGTACGGTTCGCTGGTCGGCTTTCATGGACGCGGCGAAATGATTCCGAACCCGCAGAGCTATTGCGAAATCGACAAGAGCGCGGTGGACAAGTGGGGCATTCCCGTCCTGAAATTTCATTTCCAGTGGAGCGATCAGGAGATCCAGATGGCGCGTCACATGCAGGAAACGTTTCAACAGATTGTGACGACGATGGGCGGCAAGGTTATCGAGTCCTATGGCGCGGACCAGCAATGGGGGATTTCAGCGGGTGGGATGGGCTTCCACGAAGTGGGTGGTGCGCGCATGGGAAACGATCCGAAGACCAGCGTGCTGAACTCCCATTGCCAGGCGTGGGACTGTAACAATCTTTTCGTCACGGATGGAGCGCCATTTGTCAGTTTGTCGGACAAGAATCCTACACTGACGATTTTGGCGCTGGCGTGGCGGACGTCGGAATATATTACCGCGCAGGTTCGCGCGCAGAATGTGTAGTTGCATGCATTTTGGTTGCAGAGGAAAACAGTGATGGGCATGGAAGAACCGGGCGTAACGCAAACTCGAACGCTTCGCTTTCAGCGGCGCGCCATGCTCAAAATGATGGTGGCGCTTCCGATTGCGGGGTTGATGCCGCTTTCCTCGCTGGCGGTGGAAGTGGCCCGAACCGCCCCGGACGCGTCCATCCTACCGGATGGTACTGCTTGGAAACTGCGAGTCCTGACACCGCATGAGTGGGCGACGGTGGGCGTGTTGAGTGATTGGATCCTCCCTGCAGATGAAGTTTCAGGAAGCGCAACGGACGCAGGGGTGCCGGAGTTTATCGACGACTGGCTGGATTTTCAGCGTGGAGGTTTGCTGATTGAGATTCGCGAGGGGCTGGCATGGCTCGATGGCGAGTGCCAGCGTAGTTTCAGGCACAACTTTGTGGATTGCGGTTCAGCGCAGCAGCAGCAGATTCTCGGCAGGATTGCGTGGCCGGAGAAAGCCGCGCCACAGGATGCGAAGGCGGTGGCATTCTTCAACCAGTTTCGCGACCTTACGCTGAGCGGGTTTTACACCAGCGAGGTGGGGATCCGCGATTTACCATACGTGGGCAATGAACCACAGGCGGAGTGGCGAGGATGTCCAACGGATGTGCTCGCAAAGTTGGGAATCTGATGCGCATTGCGGATCAGATTATTTGGGATGAGTATAGTTCACGGGCACAATATCTTTGCCTTCGGTCACTTGGTAAAATTGGTCGGCGGTGACATTGCTAAAGACCTGCTTCGTTCCGTCGGGCCAATGAATTTCCAGTTTGTTGGCCCGGTCGTGGTTCCCCAGGCCAAAATGAATTCTCAGATCGTTCTGCGATAAATAACTGCCGCCGCTCAGCACTTCCTTGGTCTGCACCAAATCGCCTGTGGTGGCGGTCACGCGGGCATTCAGGGCAATTCGATTGCTCTTCGTCCCTTCCAGCTGAAGGCTGATCCAGTGATTTTCCGGACCACCCCGCGACGCCAGGATCATTGGAGCGCCCTCGAGATTTTCGATGACCAGATCCAGCTTTCCGTTGTTGAACAGGTCGCCCATGGCCACTCCCCGGCTGACTTGCAGTTCCTGAATCGCCGGCCCCACCTGCTTGCTGATGTTTTTGAATTTTCCATCGCGCAGATTCTGAAACAGAAGTTTCGGTTCGCGAAATTTGGAGTCCATGCCAATGCTGTCGACCTGGGGATAGACGTGGCCGTTGACCATAAAGAAATCGTCCCAGCCATCGTTATCGAAGTCCATGAATTCATCGCCCCATCCGACGTAGGAGGTGGTGCTCTGCGCGATTCCAGACGCATAGGAAACATCGGTGAAATTCATGTTGCCATCGTTGCGGAACAGCGCGGTGTATTGCTCATTGAAGTGCGTGATGGCGATGGACAAACGGCCGGTGTGGTTGTAATCGCCGAGCGCGGTACCCATGTTGGCCTGGGCATTGCCATCCTGATCGACAGCGACACCGGCGTTGTAGGCAATATCGGTGAAGCGGCCGTTGCCGTCGTTGCGATAGAGGTAGGTCGGCTCACCATCGTTGTCGACGAACAGATCGAGTCGGCCGTCAGCGTTAAAGTCGTGCCACACGGCGGTCAGCCCATACAATCCTGGCGCATCGTCCACCCCGGCCTGTTTGGAAACATCGGTGAAGGCGCCGTCGCCGTTGTTGTGATAGAGATTATCGGGCGAACCTTTCAATCCCCGCGGTCCGCATTGCACGTCGATGGCGTGATATTTGCAGGTGGGCCGAGAGCCGAAGGTGGGCAGGTCGTTTAAGTTCAAATCCACGTAGTGATCGACGAATAAGTCGGCATATCCATCGCCGTCATAATCACCGAAGGCCGCGCCCATGGCCCACAAAGTATCGTCACCCAGGCCCGCTTGCTTGGTGACGTCGGTCAATGTTCCGTTGCCGTTGTTGCGATACAGCACCACGCCGCCGAAACAGGTGACCAGCAGATCCGGCCAGCCGTCATTGTTATAGTCGCCGACAGCCGCGCCCATGGCCCAGCATGGAGTCGCGACACCCGCCTGATCGCTGACATCGGTGAATGTGCCGTCATGATTGTTGCGATAGAGCGCGCTGCGAGCCTTTTTGCCGGCCAGCGCCATATCCACGCTGGGCGCGTTGGTAAAGTAAATGTCCGGCCATCCATCGCGGTTGTAATCAATCAGGGCGACGCCGCCGCTCATCGACTCCACCACATACTTAGCTTCTGGACTGGAGAGATGGCTGAAGTTGATTCCGGTTGATTTTGTGATGTCGACAAGTTGCGGCAAAGCAGACGCCGAAGCCGACGGAGCGACCGGGTTGGTGCTGGTTTGCGATGGGTGCGCGGTGGCGACCTGGGCGGACGCAGAGATCAGGCCAGCAGCCAACATCAGCGGGAGGACAGCAGGCGTTTTGCGTAGTCTCAAAGGCGCCATGCTGGATCCGCAGCATGATCGGTACACGCACCGAGAGAATTACATGGGTGGATCGGTGTCTCCCGTCTGGTCTTTCGCCCGAGGCAATCGCATCTCTTTAAAGATGGCGCTGAGGTCGGATTGCATTTTCTTATACTTCAGATATTCGGCGAGTTCCCGCTTGGCATCGTCGGTTCGGCCGGCATTCCTATATAAAGTGCTGAGGCG
>JAJYBW010000263.1 GCA_021778815.1 Acidobacteriota bacterium
CAGAGGTTCCCCAGAGAAGTTATTCCTTCACCTTGACGACAAAGTAGGTGAAGTTCTTCCCTTTTGGAATGGAGAGCTGGTGCGGCGTGTTGGGCGAAATATGCACCACATCCCCCTTGCCAAGTTTCTGCTCCGCTCCGCCGGAGACGGCGCTTCCGCGTATCTCGCCCGGAGCTGTGGTCTTAGCATCGACCACGGTCCCACCGCTGGTCAGCGTGGCCTCCCCATCGACGACGAAGAAAATATCGGCGTAGTGTTCGTGCAACTCGGCGCCACCGCTCGTGTTCCGCACGGTCAGCATCGTAAAGCTGCCCGGATACTTGTCCAGCGTTTCACCCGCTGAACCCGTGGTCCGAAAACTTTCCTGCAGCTCCAGCTTTTGCGCCATCTGCTTCAGTTGTTCGGCGGAGTAATGATCCACCCCTCCCGCCTGCGCCAATGCTGTGCTCGTCGTGATTGCCATGGCAACGATCCCCCAAATCAGTCTCATTATTTCGCTCCTCAATGCAAATCATTCAACGAATATCTTTGATCTGGATCGCATCCATGTCGCTGTACACCTGGTTTTCTCCGCCCATGCCCCAGCAGAATGTGTAACTGTTCGTCCCCACCCCAGCATGCATCGACCAGCCGGGAGAAATAGCGACCTGCTTATTCGCGACCAACAGGTGACGGGTTTCATCCGCCGGCCCCATCATATGAATCACGCGATCCTCCGGCGGCAGATTGAAGTAAAGATAAATTTCCGAGCGACGCATGTGCGTGTGCGGCGGCATCGTGTTCCAAACGCTCCCCGGCTGCATCTCCGTAAAGCCCATCACCAGTTGGCAACTGCGCACCCCTTCCAAATGGATGTGCTTGCGTATCTGCCGAGCGTTCGCGGTCGCTGTGGTACCCAGAGAAACCGGCTCTAAATCCACACACCGCGACAACCTCGTTGGATATTCCGCGTGCGCCGGATAGCTCAACAGATAAAACTCCGCCGGACGCGCCGCATCTTCACTGGAAAAAACAATCTCATGATTGCCTCGACCAATGTAGAGGCAATCGAGATTTTCTAACGCATACGTTTCAGAATCGACACGTACTTTTCCGGGCGCTCCGATATTCAACACGCCCAGCTCGCGCCTCTCGGTAAAGATCTCTGCGCGCAGCTCCGGATAAGTGGGCAGCGCGAGCGGCTGATGCAGCGGCACCGCGGACCCGATCACAGTTCGATCCAGATCCACATACACGTTCTGTATCGTTCCCGGTTGGAACAAATCCTCCAGCAGGAAAGACTCGCGCAGCTGCGCCGTGCTCATCGTCGGATAGCGAATGGCGTCCGGCATCTGAAGAATTCTCATTTGTACCTCACACTGTTACAAATCCAGATGAATCGAAGGCGGAATGGATCCGCAGACTCAAATCACAATTCCGCAGCGGATCAGTGGTGGGCAGAACGCTCCGCCAGTCGATGCAATTCGCCTCCGGCCATAAGAAATCCTCCCACACCATAAACATAACTCGACGTGGGCGGAACCACCCCCGGCTCACTGTTGACGGATTGAATCGCACCCAATCGTCCGTCTTGATACACGTGGTCAAGCAGTCCCTTCCAGCCCTTCTTCACAACCGGCAAATACGTGGCTGAATCCAGAATTCCATGATTGATTCCCCAGGCCAGCGCGTACACATAGAAGGCGGAGCCGGAAACCTCTGGAGCTGGATACGCGTCCGGATCCAGCAAATCCGTGCGCCACAGGCCATCCGCACCCTGCAGCGTCGCGATTCTCGATGCCATCTGCCTGAACTGCTCGACATACTTTGGCCGGCTCGGATAATCCTTCGGCATCGCATCGAGCGTCCGCGCAATGCCCGCCATCACCCATCCATTGCCGCGCGACCAGAAGATCAGTTGGCCGTTCTTGCTCCTCGCATTCAAGTAGGTCGCGTCTCGCGAATACAACTTCTCCTGCGGCCGATAGAGCAGATTCGATGTGATCCAGAATTCGCGGTCCATGGTATCCAGGTACGCGCGATTTCCGGTAGCCCGGTACAAATCCGCCCAGGTTGCAGGACCCATGAAAAGCGCGTCGCACCACCACCAGACAGGCTTGCCCGGTACATCGGGAACCTTCCTCTGGGCGTCCAGCGTCTCCTTGGTCGGCAGCATCATTTTTCTCTGCTCATAAATCTGGTACAGATCGAGATACGTTTGTCCCACCGCTTGGTCATTCGCGGGCGCGTCATCATTCGGCCCCACTGGATTCAACTGCCAATCGAACTTCTCCCCCATGCGAAGCATCGCGGATTGAAATCGCTGGTCCGGTAAAGCGCTCGCTGCAGTCATGTATCCCGCATACAGCGCGGCGAAGGTCCAGTCGCGACCGAAATACTTTTCGGAATGATCCAGCTGCCAATCCCCTACCAGGCGGACTGCCTTGTCGATCGCCGCCGTCGTCAACGCGGGAGAGAGTTTGGCCAACGGTGGCGCAGTCGCCAGCACGTCGCCGATATGCGCCTCCTGCTGTCGCGGGTTCGGCGCCGGCGCGGTCGGCGTCGCTCCCTGCGCAGCGGATGGAGGCACGCAGCATGCTCCTGCGAAGACAAGAGTCAATGCCACAGCGGTTGAATTTCTTTTCACAACGTGTCCGGATGTTCCGAACCAAGTGCAGGGTATGTTCATAGACTCCCACCTCGCAAATTACTTCAAAAGTACAGAGTGACTGGCGTCATGCAAGCTCAAATGGAACCTCGACCACTTGCCCGGTCGCAAGATCATGCGCGATCACTTTCCAGTTGCCCTTCGGATCGTTCATGGCAAACGGCACGCGCTCAATATACGGACTCGACTGCAGCATCACATTCCGCGCATACAGATCGTAGGCATCGCCCGTCGGCGTGCGAAACTCCAAATGAACTACGCGGAACGTACCATCCGGCAACGCACCCTCTCCAGTTAGAACAACCTCCGCCATTGCACCCGCATGTGCCGTGCGAATCTCCACCTTCAACGCCGGCAACGGCTGCTGCGACCGGGTAAACACGAGCGCGCTCCACGGATCCAGCTTCGTCTTCACGGTGTTGGTCTGGCCCAGGTCTTTGCGTCCGCGCACGTCATAAGTTTGCCCGGAGGTCGCCCACTCAATCGTGATTTCTTCTTCCTTTTCCAGCAGCGAGTTGTCAATGTTTACACTCAGGTTCGGATCGATATCCGGAACCGCGCTGTCGGCCCGCAGTTTCGGATACGCGCCAAATCCGCCGTCATCTGTCTGCGGATTGCGGAACACACCCACCTGCTCGCACCCTCCGTTGGAGAAGCGAACGATTTCCGTTCCCGGCAGCCGCTTGCCATCGGCACCCAGCACGCGCACCTGCGGCTTCACATCGGCCAGCGCAAACACGCTCTCCATCAGGTCTGGAAGACTCGAGACTGAATTTCCCTTCAGGCGCAGATATGCGTAGTCGGCAATTTCCAGGTTCAAAAAGATGGCTTTGCCCGCACCGAACTTGTTCAGGATCACCAGCGGCACGTCTCCGCAATGCACCAGGGCTTTGCCGGAAACTTCGACGACCGTTGGATCGGCAGGTTGCAAGGCTCGTAACTGCTTGCCTTCCAGTTGCAGCACGCCTTCGTTCCCCGTGCCCGTCACAGTTTTTCCGAAGCTGCGCGCCGGACCATGAGCGATGCCGAACACGTCATCCAGTTGGCCGCCGCCATAGACCGGGCCATGTCCATCCAGATCGGCGTTTCCGTTGGCAGGAAAATATCCGGCAATTTTTGCACCGCCAATATCGCGCCCGTGGCCGTCAAGGTCGGCCGCACGACAGTCCGCGACCAGCGTTCCGCCCGCTTGCACGAAGGCGCGAATTTGCTGCACCTCCTCTACGCTGACCGCCACCGATTGCGGCAGGATGAAGACTTTGTAATCTCCAGAGCTCAAATCTCCCGCGGCAATGCGGTCTTTGCCGACAAAGTTGTACTGAAGCGCCAGGTCCTCCACCAGCTTGGTCCAGCTATTGCGCACGGCCACGCACACACTGTCGCTGTCGCCGCCGCTTTTCAGCATCCACTCCCGCGCATATTTCAGGTTGTCCAGCAACCAATGCACCTGGATCGATGCCTGCGAGTAGTGGATGGCAATGCCATCATGCTTGCGCGTGGAGTTGATCATCAGCTTGCCAACGCCTGCACGCAATTCGTGGAACGTATCCGAGAATGTTTCGGCCGACGCCGTCAGCTTGCCGGTCCGCTGATTCACAAATTCATTGCCCGCTTCGTTGTCATCCCAGATCAACGCCGCATTGTGGCGATGGAAGAGCCCCCACCAGATGGGCCGAACCTGCCGCTTCTGATCGATCCGTTCCTTCTCTGTCATCACGTGCCCCGGCACAGATCCAAAACCATGTGTCGAAATCATGATGACCGCCGGATTCAAGGAGCGAATCACTTCCACGTTATTGCCGATGTTGTACGGCTCGATGACATCCACGGCGCGTACCACTTGCTCGTAGTTGTACCAGCCATACGCGAACGGACATTGGCCGCCTTCAGTGCCGCACAACGCGTACGGGTCTTCCGCCTTGCAGATGTCCGCCGCCCGCTTCACGCCGTCGGCAAAGGTCTCGTCCATAAAATTGCGGAAGTCACACCACGGGCTTACATTCCAGTGACGGGTCGACGTGATTTCACCCAGCTCTTTGAAGTACCGGTTTAGAAACGCCGTCACCTCGCCCCAATCTTTAAATGTTGTCGGCTTATCGGGCGCATCCCACGAACCCAAACTTCCCCAGCGTGCGTTCGCCTGATCGAGCGGCCCCATCTGCTTCTCCAGCGACGCATCGTTCAGAACTGGGACAGAAAGCGACTCCCGCGCCACCGTCAAAATCGGTTCCCAACCTTCTCTTGGCGAGGCGCCGTTCCCCCGCGGCACTGGAAAGCTGGTTCCATAGGCTTGATTGAATTGCGCGATAGTTTTATATCGAGCCACAATGCCGGCAAACGCGATTGCCTCAAACGCACGGTCTGTCGTTGTGTAGTCGATCATGCTTCCGGTCTTCATCCATGCCGGCCACGCGTCCAGTTTGGTGTCATCCCAATGCGTCGGCTCTCCAACGCCCCACTGTCTTCCCACATGGGAAGGCAGCCCATACATTTTCCGCAGGTAGTCGGCAAATTTTTCGGTGCAGAATTTCGAGTGGCAAAAATCGTTGGGGCGAATCTGGTCGCCCTGCCCCAGCTCATCCGCAATGTTGTAAAACAGCGGCCGATATGGGCTGTGAATCCGCGCAAAACGCGTAATGTGTTCGC
>JAJYBW010000264.1 GCA_021778815.1 Acidobacteriota bacterium
GACAAAACACCTGCCCCATAGCCGCAAAATGCAACGCTTTTGAACCGACAAGGCCAGACAAGCGCAGGGCAGTTTCATAACTCGCCAATTTTCAGAGGTTCCCTAACGGCGGGGCTGTTCGCAGCTTGTGTGCGCACTGCTTCCGGAATTTCGATGCGCGCCCCGGCGCCATCACGCTGCCACTTGAGCTCAGTGTCGAACCCGAGTAGACGTACGGTCGCACCCGGTGCTGGCACAATGTTTTTCAATGCAATCGTCCCGGGAACAGCCTCGCCTTCATCGAGCAGGCAGATCGCGTACACTGCGCTATCCTTGCCACGGGTAAAGCACAGCTTGCCGTCGCGATAGGGCGCAACCGGACGTGTCGCATAAATCGCCTCGCCGTTGCTTTGCATCCACGTGCCGATTTCAGCCAGCCGCGCAACCGCTCCAGTCGGCAGTTCGCCAGTCGGATCAGGACCAACGTTGAGCAGATAGTTGCCGCCTTTGGCAACTATGTCGACCAGCATGTGCACCACTTGGCGCGAAGATTTATAGTGATCTTCCGGCGCATAGGACCACGAATTGCCGAGCGTCATGCAGGTTTCCCAGGGATAAGGAAGCGGCCTGTCGGGGATCTGCTGCTCCGGCGTGCGGTAGTTTTCGTAGGGACCTCCCACCGCGCGATCAACGACGATCAGGCCCGGCTGATTTTTACGTGCCAGCGCAGCCAGGCCTGGCATATCGATATCCTGTGGCCATGGCACATCCTGCCCACCAACGATCGCATTTGGATGCGCCGTCGGATTCACCCAGCCGCCGTCGAGCCACAGAATATCCACCGACCCGTATTCAGAGGTCAGCTCGCCCACCTGTCCGTGCACAAACGCAACGAACTTTTTCCAGCGCTCAGGATATTCGCGCGTATCGTAATTCACGTCCCGGTTGGGAGTGGCCCATTCAGGTGCCCAATAGTCCGCGCTGTGCCAGTCGGGCTTGGAGAAATATGCGCCAATCCCGAACGATTGCTTGCGAAATGCGGCAAAGACTTCATTGGCGATGTTGGCACGCGGATTTGTATGGAACGGAACGTCAGGCGCGGTGATGCGGTAGTCGGTCAGCTTGGTATCGAACATCGAAAAGCCGTCGTGGTGCTTGGTGGTAAACACAACGTATTTCATGCCCGCATTCTTGGCGACGTTGGCCCACACATCAGGATCGAACCCGATCGGATTGAAAGTCTTCGGCAGCGCCTCGTATTTTCTCTTGTAGTCCACGTAGTTGGTCCCGGCCGGCCGTTTGCACCAGTCCTCGGAACAGATCGACCACGATTCCACCACGCCCCACTGGCTATACGCTCCCCAATGCATCATGAAACCAAACTTCCAGTCCTGCCAAGCATCCAGCTTGCGCACCACCAGTGAATCCGTGGCGGGTACATATGGGTTGCTCTTCTCCGCGGCCGCCGCCACACCAACCGCCTTCACCGCCGCCGACACGCCTATCAACTTGCAAAATTCTCTCCGCTGCATTGCATCCCCTTCTCTACTGACTTTGCCGTGCCTTCAGGTTCCTCATGCGAAATCATACTAAGTTAAATCAGTTGAAGCTGTGGCATAGTGCGAAGCCCAAGTCAGAAAATGGAGACTGCTCCATTCTGAACCATCACCTGGCAGCATGCCCAAGGTTGTCGCCCAACTGTAAAGAAAACGCGATAACGCCATAAGCTCCCGAGAAGGAGCTACACGGAAGTCGGCTCTGGTCTAGCCATCAAAGTTGTTCAGGCAGGTTGGACTGAACTAGGGGCTCGCCGAGTTCTGCTCCCCAATTCCATGCGGCTAGCATATGGCGTAACCAAGCAGTTTTCCCCGGATGAAGCCAACACCTTCGACACCGCGTGTTTCGGCGTTATCTCGCGCAGTTGGTGTACAGCGTCGGACATCATTTCACTAGACGGCTTCTTCAGATGCCGGGCAAGCGTGCTCAAAGCCATTCCATGACTGCGACAAAACTCGCTTCGCCCCATCCCGCTCTTGCGGTACAAAGCAGCCAGACGCGCTACCTCTTGGCGGCCACGACGACGAACTCCAACTACAGGCTCTTCTGCCATGGAACCAGTCCATCACAGATCACCTCCCGTTTATAGGTGGGTTGATCAGACGCTTACGACGAGAAGGCCAGGCAGCCCATTCGGTTCGCCGTCACTCCTGGTGAGATTCGGCCCGTTTTTCGCCACCGCCAACACATAGGCGGACATTTCTCTCTTTTCGCGATGGAACTTCAGCTGAAACCTGTCGGCCATCAGCTTTTGCAGCATGCCCTTCCACTGTTTATCACTTGGCGCACCAGGGGCATTGGGCTTCGCCGCAATGTCGAACTTGTCCGATGCCATCCAGTCGGGCCTTGGTAGGTTTCAGTTTCAGCCCGAGCTGTTCCTTCAGCGCTTCTGTCGCCACACAGCCGGTTCTGTGGGATGGGTGCGGCTGTCGAAGGTTATCTGATTTAGCTTTCGTTCCTGGTCGTAATATCTGTAAACCCAGGTGCAGCCCGTTGCGGTCTGTCTCTGGCGGATGGTACCCTGCTTATATTGTGTCCAGAGATATTTTCATTGTCGGATGGCCACACAGTATTGAGTTTCGCCACTTACAGTGGGGCAATCGATCGCTCCATGGGCTAACTTGGCCTAGATTTTCGGTACTGTCTGCAAATTATTGATTCTACAAGCGCCGACGTAGCTCAGTTGGTAGAGCAGCTGATTCGTAATCAGCAGGTCATCGGTTCAAGTCCGATCGTCGGCTCCAACTATCTAGATATCGTGTCCACATCAAAAAGCAACCTCCCATGCAGTCCACCAGCTCCGCTGCAGCCTGGTTTGGAGTGCTTTCCGGATGCAAAACCATGGGCTCCAAGGCTGGAACCTGCCTTTTAGGAACCGTCAACGTACTGATTAAAAAATAAAGCCGGAGCGCGGCCACCTTTCAGGTTTAGAAGGGTTGACTCGGGAATGTTCCGTGATGGAGTCGAAATGGGCACTAGACATTCGTGTTTTATTCGCCTAAGCTTGCTCCCATGGTGAACCCGAAACCCACTCCGCAGCCGGTCCTGAGATGTAAGGCGTGCAGGGAAGCCATCCCCATCGGCGTTATGCCGACGGCGCATATTGTCCGCACCTGCCCTCTGTGTGGTGAGCGCCGGCGGTACCTGCCCGAGGAGGCCTTTCACGGTCATCCCTCGATGGGCGCGCGCAAGAAACCTGCGGCATGAGTTCGATATCCGTCGTAAGTTCGTCTGCCGAGTCCAATGCTTCGGCGGTTGTAGACGGTTTAATGCGAGGCGGACGTCGTGCGAAATACCCAGCGATCGCCCAGGCGAAAGTTAATCAGGGAACAGAACAAAATCGCGATGCTGTCCGCGAAAAGGATTGGAAGGTGTGCCTCCTGCACGAGAAATCTCAGAATCGCAAGATTCCCCACCAGTGAGACAAGCCCGTTTGAGAGATGAAACCGCACTAGTTGAGTCAGCGGCATGGAATCGTCGGCTCGATCGCGCCAGGTATAGTGCAGGTGCCACACAAAATTGTGGAGTATCGCTAGCTCGACAGCCGCAGCCGAAGCGAGTAGGTAGTGGCCGGGCGCGCAGCGTTCGAAGACAGCCAGCGCCGTCAGCTGAAGCACCATACCCATCACGCCCACCGCGTTGAATTTGCTCCAGCGGATGAGGGTGTTCAAGGCAGCGGCTCCTGCCGATACAATTCGGCCGTGTGGCGAAGGGTCACGACGATCGCCATCGCGAACATGCTGACAGCTGCAATGGTTCCGCCCAGATCAAACAACAGCACCGTGTGTCCGAATAACGTCGAGTAGGGGCTGTGCAGCAGCGCGAGCGTTCCAACAATTAGCAGGATGCGAATCTCGGTTGGGCCGAACAATCCCTGCGATAGTTCGAAGCGTGACAGGGTATACGTCGCCAGGTAGCTTTCACTCGAGAGCAGCAGGAATGCAATCAGCATGGCAATTGCCGTCTGCCAGTGCAGCAGGCCGGAGTAGCCCAGCCCGCACATCAGCGCAACCGAACCAAAAATGTCGATCATGTGATCCACGTAAAAGCCGTAGCGCGGACGCTGTTGCTGTCGGACTCGCGCCAGCGTTCCATCCAGGCTGTCTCCGAGCCAGTTGAGAACAATGCACACCACAACCAGAATCAACGCGTGACGGTTGTAGCGTGACCACGCAAAGCAAACTCCGGCGCCAATCTGCGCGCTAAGGCCAAGGGCGGTCAGTTGATCAGAGGTGACCCACGCTGGCGCTCGCTCCGCCAACCAGCGCAGCGCACGCTTCTCAACGGAAGCGGTCAGCGATTGATGGATGCGGAGGGCCGTGCGGAATTCCACTGGAGTATTGGGTGTGACGGATTTCGTGCTCATCCTTGGGTCCTTTCTGTTTCCTCGGGTTGCTTGTCGTGGTGGTCTTTCGCTGCTCGATCGATCATTTTGCGAAGAGCAGTGCAGGCAGACCGCAGTGTGAATTCCAGTGACTCGCGCGGAACGCTTTCGATAAAGGGCCCGACCACCCATCCCAGGCCCGCTGGAATCGATCGCGTCAGCGAAACCGACTCGACCTGGATATACAGCCCGCCGTCGCGTTCCTCATAGCTCCAGTACGTGTTCTGCCGCCAAAGAAAGCCGTGATCCTGGCGTGCGTCAACCGCGTGGCCATTCGAGTCCAGCTCTGAAATGCGCGTGCTTTGCGAGATGCTGTATCCGTGTTCCGCATCGAGCTGTCCAAAGGTGACGTCGTAGGTCGTGTCCATCACCACCGTGATCACATGATGCTGTTGCACGCGCAGACAGGCCTGTAAATGATCGCCATCGTGCTTCAGAACCCGAGCCTGTAGCACCTGCGGCGAAAAGTCCGCGGGATACGCGTCAAAATTCTGGATAAGTCTCGCGAAATCGGCGGCTGTGGCTGCCGGGACAAATGCTGTCGCCCGCCAGTGATGTAGCAGAGCCCCCGGCAAAACGAGTCCGCCGGACGGAGTGCGTTGCTCGATGATGATCTCTCCGCGCCGCAGGCGAGTGTCGCTTTGCTGTACGGGAGCCACCGGTGCCAGGAAGGCTGACCGAGACTGGTGCTGCTGGGCCAGGCGCGACTCAACCGCTCGAACATAAGAGTTGAAAGCAGTCACCGCCGCCGCCGTTGGCTCGGCTTGAACGCGACATGGTGCCGCTGCATAGATCAGTAGACCGCAAATCATCTGCAAGGTGCGCGGGGCTGAGACGGAACGATGTGTCATGCATTGCAAT
>JAJYBW010000265.1 GCA_021778815.1 Acidobacteriota bacterium
CGGTCATGGCGTAGGTCTTCGACAGCGAACCGAGAACGATGATGTGCTCTTTGCAATCCGTGAAGCTGCCGCCGGAAATGGGCACGCCGGTGTATTGCAGATAGGCGTAGCACTCATCGAGCAGCACATAGATGCCGCGCGCATGCGCCAGCCGAACGACTTGCTCCAGGTCCTTGGGAGCGATGACAGCGCCCGACGGATTCGAGGGCGAATTCAGAATGATCGCTTTGGTGCGCGGCGTAATCAGCTGCTCAATGGCACCCGCAGTGACGCGGAAATTTTCCGCCTCGTTCGTTTCCAGAAACACGGGAGTGCCACCCGCAAACTGGATGATGTCTTTGAAGGAGACCCAGTACGGTACCGGCAGCACAACTTCATCGCCGTGATCGACCAGCACATTGATGGCCTCAAACAAGGCCAGCTTGCCGCCAGTCGTGAAAATCGCTTCGTCCGGCGTGTAATTCGATCCAAAATCTGTCGCGTGGCGCTCGACAATCGCCTTGCGCAACTCTGGAATACCGCTGACCGCGGTATAGCGCGTGAAGTTGCCTTCGATGGCAGCGATGGCGGCGTCTTTAATGTGACGCGGCGTCGGGAAATGCGGCTCGCCCGCTCCGAAGTCCACCAGGTTGATACCCTGGGCACGCAGCTTGGCTGCCTCGGCAGTCACGGCCATGGTCGCGGAAACTTCAATCCGGTTGACGCGATCGGCGAAGATTTTCTGGGCAACTGAGGTGGTCATAATACCTCTAGTTTCGCAGAGTTGAGGGCTCAGGCCAAGCGGGATCCCGACAAACCGGTGAATATCCTAGCCTTCTTGGCCGCGATCCCGGGAAGCGCGCGCATGGAGGCGTTCGATCACGGTCGGCGGCACCAGTCCCTCAACCGATCCGCCCAGCCGGAACACGCCACGAATCAGCCGCGAACTGAGGTAGGAATATTGTTCGGCGGGCATCATGAACACGGTTTCCAGCTCCGGCGCCAGGCGTCGATTCATCAGCGCCATTTGCAGCTCATACTCATAGTCGCTGATGGCTCGGATGCCGCGCAGCAGCGCCTGGGCATGCTGCAAACGCGCAAAGTCGACCAATAAGCCGTCGAACTGGCTGACGGAGACATTGTCGAATTCGCGCGTGGCTTCCTGGATCATCTCCACTCTTTCCGACACGGAAAACAGAGGCTGCTTTTCGGCGTTGTTGAGGATGGCGACGACCAGGTGATCGAAGATTTTTGAACCGCGCGCGATCAGGTCGAGGTGACCGTTGGTCAGCGGATCAAAGGTGCCGGGATAGATGGCGCGGACAGTATTCACGACAGATTGGATTGTAAGGGGGTGCCGTGGAACAAGCAATGCGCCGTACTGCGGTGCAATAGCAAAAGGGCGGCCATCATTACGATGGACGCCCTGATGAGTGCCTGTGCTGCAATCGGCTTCTACTTCCTGGCGGCGGTTTTGACCACTTCCTGTGCGGCGACGGCTCCGTTCACGGGGATCGGCGGAACATCTGGCACGTCGGATTTTGGAGTGATGCCGAGCTTTTGACGCAGGGCCAACTCCACCCGCGCAAAGGTGTCCTTGTTGTCTTTGAAGAATTGGCGGACGTTTTCGCGGCCCTGGCCGATGCGCTCGCCGGAGAAGCTGTACCATGCGCCAGATTTCTCGACGATGTTGTGCAGCACCGCCTGGTCCAGCACGTCGCCCTCACGCGAGATGCCTTCGCCGTACAAAATGTCGAACTCCGCTTCGCGAAATGGCGCGGCCACCTTGTTTTTGACGATCTTCACCTTGGTTCGCGAACCGACGACAACATCGCCCTCTTTGACGGCGGCAATGCGTCGAATGTCGATACGCACAGACGAGTAAAACTTCAGCGCGCGACCGCCCGTCGTTGTTTCCGGGTTGCCGAACATGACACCGATTTTCTCGCGGATTTGATTAATAAAGATCAGCGAGGTGCGCGACTTCGAGACTGTACCGGTGAGCTTGCGGAGGGCCTGCGACATTAATCGCGCCTGCAATCCCATGTGCGAATCGCCCATTTCGCCGTCAAGTTCCGCCTTCGGCACCAGCGCGGCCACGGAGTCGACGACCAGCACATCGATAGCGCCCGAACGCACCAAGGCTTCCGTGATTTCAAGGGCTTGCTCGCCGTAGTCCGGCTGCGAGATCAGCAGATTGTCGACATCGACACCGAGCTTTTTGGCATATTGCGGATCGAGTGCGTGCTCCGCATCGACAAACGCCGCCATGCCGCCCGCCTTTTGTGCCTCCGCAATAATTTGCAGCGTGATGGTGGTTTTGCCGGATGACTCTGGCCCAAAAATCTCAATCACGCGACCGCGCGGAACACCACCGACGCCCAGCGCGGCGTCAAACGAGATCGATCCGGTGGAGATGACAGAAATGGGAACAATGGCCTCTTTATTGCCGAGGCGCATGATGGAACCCTTGCCAAACTGCTTTTCAATCTGCGCCAGCGCCAGATCGATCGCACGTGTGCGTTCTTTATCGTCTGCCATTTCAAATCTCCGGGGATGAGTTGGAATTGAATTGTCCGCGACACGCTAGGACCGGTACTTGTATCGAAGTCAACAATCGAAATCCACTTTGGGTACTGGCGGGATTTTAGCACCAAAATGGGAATGGGCGAAACAATAGCGAACACTTTTCCCGAACCAAAGTAACCCCCGCGCCTAGCGTTCGGCCTTGAAAGCGGGGGGCTGCTTCTTGGCTACGGTGCCTCAAGGAAGCCCCTGGGTTTGTCGTAACAAGACTGTCGAGCCTGAGTGCCACGCTTTCGAAAAACTATCGCTGCAGGGGGTCGATGGGGATGTTGACGTCGGTGATGCGGAAATTTTTGGCAAGCACCGGATGTCGTTTGGCGATGGCTTCATACATTTCCCAGGCGACGCGGCGGTAGGAGATGTGGCCTTGCGGCGCGCTGCGCAACTCGGCGATGTAGAGGGCCTCGGCGAAGTCCATCTTGAAGAGCGAGCGGCAGCGGGTTCCCAGCGGCAGAAGATATTGGGCGGTTTCTTTCGCCTCTGGAATGTCGGCGCGGGACAATGTGTCGAACGCTGCGTGGGCCTGGCGAACCGCATCTTCATACGGCCGGCGCAGGTTGGAGTCGGCGATCAATTCGGGGACGTCATAGCCGTGCAGGCTGGTGAAGCTTTGGATGGTCTGCACGCAGCGGCGATGGCGATGCATGTCGCGGAAGCCGCCAATATCCATGAGAATGTCGAAGCGCAACTGATAGCCGGAAGAGAAGGCACGCGACAGCTCATCATGGCGCCCGCGATGACGGGTGCCGAGCAGCAGCAGTTCCTCCCGGCGCGGCGCATCGAGGGCGCACACTTGATCGCGAAGCTGACGGTAGGGATAGTGACATGCACCGTAGAGCAGGGTGGTGACGATTTCAATCTCGATGGATTCGCGTTGCCCGTTTTCGTCCGCCTCCACCAGGTCGACGAGGGGAGATGGCTGAATGGAGGCCGAGTCCATCAAGTCGAGTGCCGCCTGCTCCAGCTCGATCCGCGATTGCTGAATGTATTCCACCGGAGCAGCGTATTTGACCAGCGTGGGAGCGACGGCGACATCGCGCAACAATAGGGCGGCAGCGCGTTCGCCCAGCGCCGCATCGACAGCGGCAATGTCACGCTGCAATTCTTCGAACGCCGCGCGTTGCACACTCCAGGATGGGGATGCAGCCGCTTCGCGCAGTTTTTCTCCCAGGCGGCGGACTTCCAGGTGAGGTTGCGACAAGAGCCGGGAGACCTGTGTCTCCAGGGTGCGGGCGTTGACGATTTCTCCCAATGAAGTGTTTGCGGCCAGCGGCAACAGGTATCGCGCACCATCGAAGGCGCGAGCACGAAGGGTGCGGTCGTAGGCCTCCTGCTTCATTTCTTCTGGCTTGGCGACCTGGGAGCGGAGGAGTTCGACCGCACCGAGAGAAATTTCCTGGTAGCTGGCAAACAGTTTTTCAATGTGTTGCGTGTAGAGTTGGCGGGCTTCGACGTTGGATCCGAATGCCGGCAGATACCAGCCACTCTTCTTGAAATCCTGATAGCGGGTGGAGCGTTCCTGCCCGTCCCAGCGCTGCTCATCGACCAGGACGATGGCCGCCAGCAGCGACAAACGCTCCACCGCAAAGGCGATGTGCGCCAGGTCCGCGATGGAGCGGTGACCATACTGGAAATAGAATGTGTTCAGGAACTGTTCGGCACGCTGGGCGTTCAACTCGCGCAGAGACTGCTTCATGGAGAGCGCGGAACGGGAATATTTTGCCATGGCGTAGGCCAGAACTTCAGGATCTGCACCGTGGATGGCGTAGACCTCGGTCGACTCAGCGTCAGGGGAAGCGGGGAGTGGATCTGAAGCGGGAAGTGGATTTAAGGGAGGCATGCTTTCTGGGTCCAATCTGTTTCAATGAAAGGAAGTCGACTCTCAGAGTATCGCAGGCAAATCCGGTCGTGCGATAAAAGAGGCGACCCAAAGCTTTTGGAGTTGGGCGAACCGTAAAAGCGGGTAGTATTCGGTGTTGGTGGCTATCGACTCGCAAGCCAAGTCGAAGCGCCGGAAGCCGGCGGATGAAGCGATGGGCGACGTACTGACAATTGCGACAGACCGGCCGTGGGCGATGCCGAAACGGCCCTGGGTGATGAGCCAGCGCTGGCATAGCCTGCTGTTTGCGCATTGGCCAATTGCCGCGGAGCAGATTGCCCCGCTGTTGCCGCCGGGACTGATTGTGGATGGTTTTTCCGGCACCGGCTGGGTGGGGATTGTTCCCTTCGCGATGGATCGGATTCGGTTTCGCGGGCTGGGTAGCGTGCCCGGGGCTCGCCGCTTTGCCGAGCTGAACTTGCGCACCTATGTTCGCGAGGAGCGGACCGGAACGCCGGGAGTGTTTTTCTTTTCGCTGGACGCGGCCAATCCGGCGGCGGTGATGGCGGCGCGGTTGTGGTTTCATCTGCCCTACTATTGGGCGAAGATGCATGTCGAAGAGCGTGAGAATGGGTGGCTGCATTATGAAAGTGCTCGCCTGCTGAGCCAGAAGCCGGTGAATTTTCGGGCGACCTATCGCGGTATGGGACCGCAGACCGCGGGACGAAGCGCGCGCGACACGATCGAATATTTTCTGACGGAGCGCTATTGCCTGTTCACCCATGATCGCGGCGGGCGATTGCTGCAAGGCAACATTCACCATGCGCCCTGGCCGCTGGAAGCTGCGGAAGCCGAAATTGAAG
>JAJYBW010000004.1 GCA_021778815.1 Acidobacteriota bacterium
TCATTCGAGCGTCCGTGGATAGGACCGCGTGTTGGCGCATTGAAGGATCGTCCTGCGCTCCACGGTAGAATGAAAAGTAAATCGCGGGGACCCCGTATTCGTAGCTTGCGAAATTTTCTCCTCTTTCTTTCCACAGCCCTCCTGATGCTGCCTGGCTCCGCCATGCGAGCGCAGACCGCTGCGATTTCCCCAGCCCCCGCGACCGCGCTTCCGTCTGCCCCATCGAAACTTCCATCCATCGCAGTATCGGCCGAGCGGTCCGCAAATTCGCCCGCCCCGCAGTCCGTTCCCGTCGCTCCACTCGGCGCAGGCATCACCGGAACCATCACAGCTCCGGATGGACATGTGATCGTCGGCGCGCAGGTGACACTGGTATCGAAGCCGTCAAGTTCCCAGCAAACGGCGCTCACTGATGGGGAGGGATCGTTCCACTTTACCGGCCTGCCTGCAGGAAGGTTTCAAATCACGGTCACCGCTGATGGCTTTGCGCCCTGGGTCGGACAGGACATTGATCTTTCCGCGAACCAGCAGTATCAAGCGCCGCAGATTTCGCTAGAGATTGCATCCACCAGCACAACCGTCCATGCAGTTTTCACCGGCTACGATCTGGCGGAACAGCAAATCCACATCGAGGAGAAGCAGCGCGTCCTCGGGGTGTTTCCGAATTTCTACACCAGCTACGTGTGGAAGGCGGAGCCGCTGACCTCCGGGCAGAAATTCCGGCTTGCCTGGCGGTCGGCGATCGATCCGGTGACATTTATGACAACGGGCGCGATCGCTGGAGCTGAACAATGGCAAAACGATTTCAGCGGGTACGGTCCGGGAGTGGAGGGCTACGCCAAACGTTATGGCGCCAATTATACCGACGGTTTCGTCGGCGTCATGATCGGCGGCTGGGTTCTCCCATCCCTTCTGCATCAGGATCCGCGCTATTTCTATAAGGGGACCGGCAGCATTCGCTCTCGCGCGCTCTATGCACTGTCCACCGTGGTCATCGCGCGAGGAGACAATGGACGCTGGCAGCCAAATTATTCCAATGTGCTGGGAACGTTCGCCGCCGGAGGCATTTCCAACGCCTACTATCCGGCGAACGACCGCGGTTTCCGGTTGACGATGGAGAACTCTCTGATCGGCCTTGCGGCCGGAGGAGGATCGGCGCTGTTGCAGGAATTTTTAATTCGAAAAATTTCGCGCGGAGTTCCACCCACGTCCAGCCCTCAACCGTAGACGCGGGTTCGCAGCAGCATGCAATGCTGCGTATTTGCACTTCGGACGCCGCTAGCCGCCGGGCAGATCCAGAACCTCCAGCTGATCTCCACGCTGAATATCTGCCCGCTGAATCGACCCGGACGGCAACTCAACTACCGAACGGATCCGCCAGCTGACGCCGCTGATTCTGAACGGGCCAAGTTTCGGCCACACGGCGCACACGAAAAGCCTTCGGTCGAGCGCGATTACGTCAATGGGAAACAGCATCCCGAAGGTGTGCACGCCCGACGATGGCAGGATCCAAAGGCCCGTATCTGTCTCGAGCCTTCTTCGTCCCAACAATCCGATCAGCCGAGTGAGAAAGCTGTCCGCCACTGCGATCCTGGTTCCAATCACAGTTCCCCGCGTCACGTTTCGGATTGTGACCTGCCTCATATGGATGATTCCCGCTTTCCGAATACCGGATTCGCAACGCCGTTTTCCGGTGCTAGGCCGATTTTCTGACCCGACGATGGATCAAAATAGCGAGAACCATTACAAAACAAATGCCCGCAACCACCTGAATTCCTGTGCTCAGAGTCATCTTCGTTTCTCCTTTCTATCGCGTGTAGGAACTGGATTCAATTTCGATCAGGCAGACTTTCTCTTTCTGCGAACTACCAAAATGCCAAGAACCACCACAAAAGCGATGGCGGCTACGACACGCACGATCAGGGACATATCCATGGAATCTTCCTCCTTTCTGCAGGCTCTCCTGCGAACTGCTGAAACCCGCCCTGTCCACATTCCTGGGAGAAGGGTGGGGATTCAATGTGCCAAACCCGCCAGGCCGCGGCCGATACTCAAGACGGCCGGCGCCAGCAGCACAATAAACATGCTGGGAAAAATGAACAGCACCAGCGGAAAGATCATTTTCACAGTCGTCTTGGCCGCCAGCTCTTCCGCTCGCTGACGGCGCTCCTGTCGCATGCCATCGGCAAATACGCTTAAGGCGCGGGCAACCGGGGTCCCGAATTTTTCCGTCTGCGACAACATGCTGGTAAACGAGGCGATTTCACGCAGGCCGGTCCGGTCCGCCATGCTTTGCCAGGCATCCATGCGCGGTTTGCCGGCACGCTGCTCGCGGTTGATCTGCAAAAACTCCTCATTGATTTCCGGATGGCTGATGCTTAATTCGACCCCCACCCGCAGCATCGCCTGGTCAAGCCCAAGGCCGGCATCGACGCAGATCACCAGCAGATCGACCGCATCGGGAATGCTGCGGCGAATCCGCTCGCGCCTCGCCTTCACCGCGTGGTCCAGCCAGAAATCCGGCGCAAGATAGGCCAGCGTCGCCAGGCCAGTGACCCAGATGAAGGTGTTGGATCGGATGAAGCTAGCGAGCACGATCGCCGCTACTGGTCCCAGCATCTGTGCCGCAAAATACTTTTCCGTCGGACCCGGTCCGCGCAGACCCGCATTCACAAAGCGCTGTCGCAGGCGCTCCCCTTCTGCCAGCCCGATTTTTGCCCGAAGCTGGCGAACCGCCCGCAGCACAGCTTGCTGCAGTCGCTGGCTTGGGCGCGGACGAATATCTCCCATTTGCGCGCTGGTCGTTACTTCCAACACGCGGCGCGTCGAACTGGAGATGGCGGGAATTACCAGCGAGGCAAGAAACACGACGCCGCAAAACAATGTGCCCGCCACCGCGAAATAAAACATTTGAGTCATGATGTCTACACCTGGATATCGACAATTCTGCGAATAAAAATACTTCCAGCCAGAATCAGTCCAGCCCCGACGTACAACAGCTTGTGGCCGACGGGATCGTGGAGAAGAATGCGCGCATACTCCGGATTGAGAAGGCTGCTTAATATCAGCATCAACACTGGCAACAGGCTCAGGATGGTGCCGGTCAACCGGCCTTGCGCCGTCCGCACCCGCACCTCTCCGCCAATGCGGATGCGCTCTCGAATCACGTGCGCGGTGCGATCCAGAATCTCGGTGAGGTTTCCGCCTGTCTCCTTCTGCACCAGCATGGCTGTCACCAGAAAACGAAGATCCTTGGAGGGCACACGGTCTGCCATTTGCAACAACGCATCCCGCAGCGGAAGGCCGAAATTCTGCTGGCGGAAAACGACATTGAACTCTGTCGCGACGCCGGCGCCGGATTGCTCCGATAAAACCTCAATGGCGGAGCTGAGCGAATGACCGGCGCGCAACGCTCGCGCCATCAGATCAATCGCATCCGGCAACCCCTGGTTAAATGCCGCCAGACGATGGTGTCCCCGATGCTTCAGGTACACCATCGGAGCCATCAAGCCCAGTGCGGCCGCTATGCCGTCCAGCAGCACGGCCGGAAAGAAAACGTAGGCAACCAGGAACGTCAGAATGCCCGCTGCACCGCTGTAGATGACGAATGTGCCGATCGTCCACGCACTGCCGGCCTGCACGGCCAGCACCTTGAACTGGGCAGAAAACTCGAATCCGCTCAGCAGCCGATCGAGCCATTGAAACTTTCCCGGCTCATCCAGCTTCAGAATTCGCTCTGCGTCGAGCTGGCGGGTCTTATCGGCCTGCCGCGCCAGATGGATATCGCCAACACGTTGCTGCACCGCTTTCTCCGAACGCGTCCGTCGCGTAATCCAGAGAACCAGCACAAAGCTGGTGAGCAGCGTCCCGAGAAATACAATCAGCAGCAGCATGCAACAACTCCGAAGCGCAATTTCTCTTGCAAGCGAACAAACTGTTTCATCTCAGCACCGCACGTCATATCGTCCATTCCCTGAGTCCTGACAGCCGTCCGTCCTTCCGCCATTCGACTACGCCTCCATGGAGTGATCCATCATGTTCAACGGCAGCGCGATCCCGGACGCCTTCAGCTTTTCGGCGAACTTGGGGATGATCCCGGTGCCGAAGAACCTTCCCTTCACTTTTCCCTGGCTAGTGATGCCCTGCTTCTCGAACAGGAAAATATCCTGCATGCTGATCACATCTCCACTGGTTCCGGTGATCTCAGACACATGGGTGACGCGGCGGGTGCCATCGCTCATGCGCGAGATCTGCACAATCAAATGCACGGCGGCGGCGATCTGTTGTCGAATCGCCTTCTCCGGCAACGCAATGTTCCCCATCATCGCCATGGTTTCAATGCGGGAAATTGCTTCCCGCGGATTGTTGGCGTGGATGGTGGTCAGGGAACCGTCATGACCGGTGTTCATGGCCTGCAGCATGTCCAGCGCTTCTTCGCCGCGCACCTCTCCCAGCACGATGCGATCCGGCCGCATACGCAGTGCGTTGATGACCAGCTCCCGCTGCCGCACCGCTCCGCGCCCTTCCACGTTCGGCGGACGGCATTCCAGGCGAACCACATGTTTCTGCTTCAGCTGCACCTCGGCGGAATCCTCAATGGTCACGATGCGCTCGCGCTCGGAAATAAAGCTCGACAGCACGTTCAGCAGGGTCGTCTTGCCTGCGCCGGTGCCTCCGGAAACGACAATATTCATGCGCGCCCGCACCGCGCCCTTCAGCGTCTCCATCATCTGCGGCGTCAGGCTGCGATTGCGCAGCAGGTCCTCGGCTTCCAGCGGCGTGCTGCCGAACCGGCGAATCGACATAATGGGACCATCCACGGCCAGTGGCGGAATGATGATGTTGACGCGGGATCCATCCTTTAAACGCGCATCCACCATGGGGGAGGACTCATCGATCCGCCGGCCCACGGCAGAAACGATCTTGTCGATGATGTGCATCAGGTGGACATCGTCTTTGAAGACGACATTGGTTTCTTCCAGAATGCCGCGCCGCTCCACATAGACCGTGTTGCAGGTGTTCACCAGGATGTCGCTGACGGTTGGGTCCTGCAGCAACGGCTCCAGCGGTCCCAGTCCAAAGACTTCATCCATCACCTCTTTCGCCAGCCGATCTCGTTCCGCCGCGCTCAGAGGAACTCCCTGTTCCCCGATAAACTGGTGGATCAGGTTCATTAACTGGAGTTGGGCAGCCTTGTTTTCCTGAATGAACGGCAGCTTCTCCAGGTCCATGCGCTTGATCAGTTCCTGATGCACCCCGGACTTGATCTCCTGCTGCGTTTTCAGCGAGATCGAGGGCGGCAAGGGTGTAGGCAGCGATCTTCGATCCGGCGTCGTCATCGGCAGTATGGCTTCAACCACGGTTGTACCTCTCCACTGGCTTCGAGCGTTTCACGGCAACGGGCATCATCATTTCCAGAACGCCAGCCGATGCTTCTTCGGCGTTTCCGTTTCTGGATCGGATTGGGCATGCACCATGCGGTTCGCCCATTTGCTGATCTTGGTGGTGAACTCCGAGCGTCGCTGCGGGGAGAGCGGTTCGCCGGCGTTGATGGCGTACATCAGCTCGGCATAGGCGTTCGGAATGGTCACCGAAACGGGAAAACGGACGGCCGCTTCCACCTGCTCGGCACTGACGGCATCGTTGGAAGACGAACGGTTGATGGCAATTCGCAATTTCGGCGCTGTCTTCGCGTCGAGTCCGAAGTTTTCCACGTGCCGCGACAGGTCCCGCAGGGCCGCCACGTCCGGGGTGGCCACCAAATACACTTCATCCGCGGAATCGATGATGGCGGAGTTCATATTCTGCGTCTCCAGCGAGGAGTCGAGAATCACGTAATCGTATTCGCTGCGCAAGAACGACAGCACGTGCTCCATGTCGTGCGGGCTGCTGCTGTATCGCACCGCGCAGGTATCCGGAGAAGGAAGAACATCCAATCCGCTGGGATGGCGCGTGAGGAACCCGGCCAGCAGTTCCACATCCAGCCGATCGACATTCCGCAGCAGCTCGTCGAAGTAGTACGGGTTCTCCGTCAGGCCCAGGTAGAGACACACATGGCCGAGTTGATGATGGTGGTCGATCAACAGTACCTTTTTGCGGTGCTGCCGAACCAGGAACGTGGCCAGGTAGATCGCCAGCGTGGTAGCCCCCACCCCTCCCTTGACGCCAAACAGCGCGATCACGTGTCCGACATTCCTGGAACTCTCCGGCGCCAGGGTGGCGAAGCGCGACTGCAGCCGACCCACCATCTCTGTAAACTGCGACAGATCGAACGGGCAGGTCAAAAACTCACTGCATCCGGCGCGCATCGCCTGCAGAATCAGTTCCTCACCACTGCGTTTTGAAACGGCGATGATGGCGATCTTGCCGGCAAACATCCGGTGCAGAATCTCCGTAGATTGCACCGCCTCGTCCGGTTTGCGATCAAAATCGATCAAAGCGATCTGGGCGGCTGAATCTTTCACACGCTGCGAGAATTGCGGCCGCTTGTGATATCCCATGTAGTCGTGAAACTCGCCGGCAAATTCTGTGTCTGCCGCATAGGCGCAACCATCCATCACGTTGGCCACCGTTTCCGGATCGACGCAAACGGTAAAAACCGTAAACCTTGCCGGACTCGAATTGTGTGCTTTTGCGGTCATCGGGTCACCGTTTCGTCGCCGGCTTGGGCGCGGGAGCAATCGACTTGTCAAATTGCTCGACTCCCAAACCTGGGAGCGAATCTTTGGGTAGAGGGGTCGGCATATCCTGGTGAATTGGATCGACGATCGAAGCCGTCACAATCACCACCAATTCACCGACAGAATGAGTGTTGTTCTTCGACTTAAATAGCTCGCCCAGAATCGGGATACTGGCGATGCCGGGAGTGTTGTTCAACAGCACCGTCGTGCGGTGGTCGAGCAGCCCGGAAATGCTGAAACTCTGGCCGTCGCGCAACTCCACTTCTGTTTCTGCCCGGCGCGTAGAAATTGCCGGAACGGTGTAGCCGGAGATAGTGACCGTGTTGGTATAGTCGAGCGCACTCACCGACGGCGCCACCTTCAGCAGGATGGTTCCGTCGGAGTTGACGGTCGGAGTGAACCGCACTTTGACGCCGTAGGGGCGAAACATGATCGTCACGGAGGCAAAATTGCCAGCGCCGCCCTGAATCACGGGGTAGGGAAATTCTCCGCCGGAAAGAAAGTCGCCTTCATGCCCGCTGACGGTGGTGATGCTGGGCTCCGCCAGAATTTGCAGAACATTGTGGGCTTCCATGTCCGCCAAGGTAGCCCCGATATTCAGCTTGGAGTTATAGAGAAAGAAATTCAGCGGATTGCTGACGGACAATGCCGTCTGGATTGCGCTTCCGGCCCCTGAAGTGGTGCTGCTGGTCTGGGTGGTGCTGAGGCTGCTGAATTGGCCTGTGGTTGTACTCGACGTGTTGTTGCCGCCGCTGAAAAAGTTGAATCCGAATTGATCCAGCTTGGTGCGATCCACTTCCGCGATGCGTACCTGTAATCGCACCTGCGGCGGATGCACATAGGTCACGGACAGCGAACTCACCACGTCTTTGGAGTAGAAGGCTGCCAGTTGCAGCGCTTTCTTATACGAGTCGTCGCCAATCACCGTGCCCGACAGATACACGCGATCTTCTTGGGAATCAACATGAATCTCCTGCCCCGGCAGCGCGTCTTCAAGTGAGTGGCGCAGCTTGGCGACATCGAGATCCGCCGAAACTTCATACAGCGCGGATTGTCCGGCGTTGTTCCACAATGCGACACTGCTGGTTCCCGGCGCCACCGCCGTGATCACCAGCTCCTTGGGGCTGGGGATAAAGGACTGCAGCACCTTGGGGCTGCCAACATAGACGCGATGCAACCTGTCCGTGGTCTTGAGAAACATCGAATGGCCGATCAGCAGGTGCAGCGGAATTTCGGCCTCGTGATTCTGAAAATCCATGCTCAATGGCAGATCGATCGGCATCGGCGACTCCGCCCTCGATCCGTTCGCCGGAGCAAGCACAGGCGTCTGTAACGCGGAGACAGGCACGGGCACAGCAGGTTTCGTCTGCTGACCGAAGGCAAAGGCGCTCGCCATGAGCAGCGGCAGGAGGAGCGTTACCCTCGGGCAAAGCGGTCGAATTGAGATGCTTCGTTTCAAATCTCTCCCATGCGACAGGACTGCCTAGAAACTCACTCCCGACTGCTTGTCGCCAATTACCGTCTCAACAATCTCCGGCTGCCGCCGGATGGCTGCAGGGCGAGCTGCACGTTTTGCGATGACAGGCACAGGTCCCGTGCCAGGAATCAATTGCGATAGTCCGACCGGTAGACTTTGGACCGTCCCGTGATCTCCACTGTTGCGCAGAACAAAGTGAATGGTTCCCTGGGTACTGGCCAACACCACCCGCTCGGCATCGTTGGGCGTTACCAGCACCGTGACCACATTCACGCTCGAAGGCTTGCCGTCGAGACTCGGCTGGACCTGGCTTCCGGCCGCTAGAACCTCCACGTTTTGCAATACCGTCGCAGTGGCCGGCTCGGGATCTGTCTCCGAGCGATAAGTCACCAGCACGTCCACATGCGATCCAGGAAAAAGGAATCCAGCGACGCCGACCACCTCGTTCGATCGCAGCGCCAAAGCTCGCATTCCATCCGGAATTTTTGCTGTCAGCCCGGTGCCGGGAATTGCCAGGTCGCGATCCAGAATCGGCGCGCCGGCGGCCAGCGGATAGAGCAGCGACCGCCCCACCAGATCCTGCGGCTTGACAAACGCTCCCACCAGCGGCATGGACACCGGCCACTGCACCTGCTTGAGCTTGCTCGCGTCCAGCACCTCTCCCGCATCCAGAGGAGCGGCCGCGGCGACATATTCCTGGGTGACTACGGCAGTGTTACGCAGTTTTAGTTTTCTGCTGAGCAGGAAGGTACAGCCGCCGGAGACCAGCAGCGCGACCAGAAACGCCGAACTCAACCTGCGCTTGTTCATGGGGTCATCTCGGTACCAACTGCATCAGCACCACAATCCAACAACCGGCGGCGATCGGTACGCCGTATGGAAGACGCAGCGCCTGTGGGTTATCCAGGTTCAAGTCGGGATGGGGCAGCGCACCGGAAGCCGCATGGTGCCTGATCAGGGATGCGAGATTGGCCAGCGTCGTCATGAGTCGTCCGCGCGAAATTGCCAGAACCAAAGCGAACACGCCGCCGGTGAAGGCAATCGCTATGAACAATTCCTCCAGGTGGCCGAAGCCCGCGATTACCGAAATCGCAGCCATCAACTTGACGTCGCCGGCTCCCATGGCGCCCACGATAAAAAAAATGAAAAATACAGCGCCGCCGGCCAAGCCTGCAAGCGCAGCCATTCCCATCTGTCTCCAGCCGCCGGTTTCCAGGTGCAGCAACAGTCCGAAGACAATGGACGTGCCGGTCAGCAGGTTGGGGATGCGCCGGCTTCGCGCGTCGGAGATCGCGCCCACAGAAGCACACAGCGAGGCGAGCAGCAGATAGGTGCACTCAAGGGATAGCTTCATTGCAGCTCGCTGGACAATTGGATCGGCAACTGATGCAGTTTCAACATGAATTCGCAATCGCGTTTGGAACCCGCAACGTCTGCGCGCAGTCAGGGTACGGCTCGGCGATGGATGCTCGCCGAGCCACGAGGCCTGGATCGTTCGGTCGCGCTTCCCTTGCAGGACGGTTGAACGATTCTCGAGGCCAGGCTGTCCCGCCTGTGGAACGAGAACTAGGCGGCTGCGCTGGTCAGAGTGCTGCCGACGTTGTTGAAGGCATTGCCAATGTCATTGGCCAGTGTCTTCATCCCGACCAATGCGCCCAGGGCGATCAGCGCTGCAACCAACGCGTATTCGATCAGGTCCTGACCGGAATCTTCTTGTACCAGGCGGATGAAAAGTGCTTTCAAGTTTGCCATCGCTGTTTCTCCTTAACCGTTCTCGAAGTTGTCTCATCACGCCACGCACCCCTCGGCTCCGGAAAATTATGGAGTACAGTCTGGACGCCGAGTGGCTTTGTGTCGTTGCAATGAATCCTACGCAGGAACGACGAGGAAGCGGCAGAAATTGCAGTCCCGCGACGGTACTCTGGTAACGAATCGAACGAGCGACTGAAGATGAATTGCAAAACCGGAAGGCGTGCAGATTCCGTCATAGACTCTGCCGCTGGTCTCGCGTCCACTACTGAAAGATCGCTGCCCCCGGAGAGTCGCTGGCGGATGTATTCCCGGTCAACCCCATCTTGATGGTCCCGCTTCCAGCCAGGGTCAACTGGTCGGTCACAATGTTCCCCAGCAGATAGGATGTGGAGTTTCCAGCCCCATTCAACGTCACCTGATCCTGGTAGTTGGCGTTGTGAAAATAGAGAACTCCGGTGAAATTCAGCGAGGCCCCTGCACCAATCACCGTGCCCCGGTAGACATCGCCGGGCGCCAAATTGAACAGCAATCCTCTGTTTCCGGCTGCGGAAAGAACATCCGTGCTGGGTGCGCCGACATAGGTACCGGCGGCCGTACATTGCGCCGCCAGTACGTTTCCCGTCAGTGACGCAGGCATCAGGGTAGATCCCGTCGTGCCGGTGCAATTCAGATACTGCGAGGGCACAGGATTGATATAGCTGCTCGGCTGCCCTGAACCACCGTCGAAAACCGGGCCTCCACTGATGAAGTAGAACATGACGCCCTGAGTGGCCGGCTGCAGACCGATCCACGCATTTCGAATGGTGGTGCTGGAACCAACATGCAGGTTCCCGTTCAGGTAATAGACCCCGGGCATGAACATCGCCACGTCGCTGCCATAACCTGCCAATGAACTCAAGTCAATCCCGGTTGGATAGTAGCCAGGATTGAATTCCAGGCAGTTTCCGTAGACATTTCCGTATTGAGAACTCCAGGTGAGGTAGTGCTGCTGCGGATTTGTGTTGGGACAACTGTCGGTCCCGGTGGCCACCCAGGTACCCTGCGTTGCCGGGCGGACGGGAGCGCCTGGAACCGGATGGCTCGCCACCACCGGAGCCGCCGGAAGAGCGGGCGCGGGAACGGCGCTATAGGGATCTGCGAAGGTCGCCACAGGGCTCTTCCAGTGGGTCCCCGTAGGATCGTTCAAGATGTAGTTTCCGCCGCAGAACTGGTTCGTCAGCGGCCCGCCATGAATGGACAAGTTCCCGCCCGTCCCTTTGGGGCCAGCCATGCTGGTATCAATGGGATAGCCGCTTCCACCGTCACATTCGACAGCATTGCTGCTTGAATTTGCATTGGGCTGGCCGTTTGCTGAAGAATTCACCTGAATGCTGTTGGTCGGCCCCCCGACAATGACGATGTGCGACCCTCCAGTCAAATGGAGCGCTTCGGGAATCGTCGGGTTCAGCACCACAATCGGCGCCGCCTGAGGCACCGTGCCGGTGACACCGCAGGTACTGGTGGCGACCACCTTCTGGTAGCTCGTACCGTGAACCGTGTAGAGAAAGTACGTTTTCACATTTTCGGTAATCACGACCTTCAAAAAGGGATTGGAGGTGAGAGATGTCGATGGAGTGGTGACGCCCGGAATGGAGCTGGGAAAGTCCCAATTCACGGAGTTCGAAGCACTGCTGGAAGAAAGACCTGCGCCGTTAAAGCCGTTCGCCTTCGCATAAAAACAGATCGTCCCCACACCCGAAGTACAGTTCCCCGGGGTCCCGGGAGTAAAGCCCATCCTGGGCATCGGCGTGCCCACTGCCACCATCAACATATCCGCAGCGCCCGCGCTACAAGCTGCATCCGCCGCAGTCTGGGCCGCCTGGCGATGAAACCACAGGTTCGTCAAGTCAACCGCGAATCCCACCATTGCCAACAAAAATATCGCCAACATCAGCAGCAGCGAGACCATAATCTGGCCGGATTCCGCGCTGCCGTTTGAGCGTGGCGGGGTCGCAGATTTTCTGTCAGCCCCGCTCTGCTGTGTCGCTCGACTCCGCATGAACGCCTGCCTCCAGCCTTGTGCCGGCCTAATAAATGATCCGTCCCTGTGCGCTCAGCTGCACCGAGTTGGCAATGCCCGGCAACTTGATATACGGCACATAGGTGTAGTTGATCGTCACATTGACGCGCGACGGCGGATTGGAAGCCTGATCCGGGTAGGTCACCTGGACCGTCATCTTCGACAGGTCGTGAAAGGAAGACGCTGCCGCATTGTTGACAACGGACTTTACATTCGTGCCCGAGCTGTCGCCGCAGCCGCTGCTGGGTCCACTGCAATTTCCGCTGTCGGTGCCGTGCACAATGGCGTAGCGCACACCCTGCCGCGCCGCATCCCCCAGAACACTGTAGGTATAGGTCAACATGCACATCTCAAACATCCAGAACACCATGGGAATCAAGATCAGCAGCGACAGAGCCGTCTCCACCACCAGCGACCCTTCTTCGCTGCGGGCGCGACCGATTCCGAATCGCCGGCACGATCGACGCAGAAAAGCGTGCAGGTCATTTCTCACCGCTCTGCAGCGATTTCCCTGCCGGTGTGCCACGTTCGCCGTTTCGAACCATTTTGCGGATGGATTGCGTCGCTTCATTTAATCCATTGCCCGCATCGAAACCTGCCGATGAAACTTCATCGACGGCAACAGTGAATGCGAAAAAAAAGTGAGCGGGATCGGAGGTTGAACCGTGTAGGAGACATCGACGCGATTGAGATAGAAAGTTGGCGCCTCCGGATCGGCAGCCGGGGTAAAGACAGTGCCCGCGGGGCCATAGCTGGCGCAATTGCTCACATTGCCGTTGGTGCCAAGAATCTTGGAGCAGACCTGGACGCTGGTCGTGGTCGCACTGCCTGCCAGGTTGGAGAGATCGCCGACAGCAAGCGCCGCCACCGAAGTGTTCGTCGTAATCGGGCCAGCCGCGGGCAACGCGTTTTGCGATGGAGATGAATGGCCTTGAATCGAATATTCCGCCGCATTGCGCGAAGCCGAAGTAAGATTCGCCGCAACGATAAAGAAATATCCAAAGTCTACGGCGTACGCCACCAGCAGGATCAAGATCGGCAGAAAAAGGGCGGACTCGATCAGGCTCTGTCCGCCTTCGTGCCGCCATCTCCAGCTATATCCGCCCCGTCGCATTTCCAGAATCCTTCCGCGTCCCATCCCCAGCCCGCATTCCACGCCGTCACGCACGCTTCTGCGACCGCAGTATCCGCCGCCCGTTCGCGATTTCGCATGCGCTGCGTGTCGCTGGTTGCCGGTACCTAAGTAATGCGAAGGCGTAGCAACATAGGGCGGCATGACTTCGTTCTTTGGGTAATATCTTGCTACGCGGGTTGCTCCCGCAGACAGGAAATCTCCACTCCAATGGTTACGTGCGTAATTGCTCCCGAAGAAGAAGCGAGGCTTCGGCAGTCCACGCTGCGGATCCAAAGGCTGTTCGGTTTCCCTGTCCTGCTGACTGTTCTCTTCGCGCTGGTGGTGTTCCTGGCCGTCCCAAAAAAGATCGCCGATCCGGACATCGGCTGGCACCTGCGCAATGCACAAATCCAACTCCAGACCCGTGCATTCCTGCACCAGGATCTCTATTCCTTCACCACCGCCGGCAAGCCCTGGATGGATCATGAATGGCTCGCGGAGATTCCCTTCTACCTGGCCTGGCGCGCGTTTGGATCACGTGGGATTTTCCTTGTCACTCTGACCGCGATTGAAGCGATTCTGCTGGGAATTCTGGGGCTCGCCTATCTGGAATCCGGCAGCATCAAGGCTGCCTTTGTCGTCTGCTTCGCGGCGCTGTTTCTGGCGAGCGTCTCCTTCGGTCCGCGCACGCTGCTATTCGGTTGGATGTTTCTTGTTGTGGAGCTGGGCCTTCTCGCCGGATTTCGCCGCGGACGCGATTTTCTGTGGGCGCTGCCGGTGGTGTTCTCGTTGTGGGTTAACGCGCACGGCTCGTGGATCATCGGCCTGGTCGTACTCGCCGTCGTTGCGGTCTCCGGCTGCTTCCAGGGCACATGGGGATCGATCGAGGCAACTCTCTGGACGCGACCCCAGGCGCGCAAGCTCGCGTGGGTCTCGCTGCTGTCGACTCTGGCGCTGTTCGTCAATCCGTATGGGTGGCGGCTGGTGCTCTATCCCTTCGACCTGGCGTTCCATCAGAAACTGAATATTGCCAGTGTCGATGAATGGAAGAGTCTCGACTTCCACACTCCGCGCGGCAAAATTGTTCTTGCGATCATCGCGGCGGCGATTTTGCTGCAACTGATTCGACGGCGGCGGTGGAAGCTGCATGAAGTTCTATTTCTGCTGATTGGAACCTATGCTGCGCTGACCTATTCTCGCTTTTTATTTCTTGCCGCAATTTTGATTGTGCCGCTTTTGGCGAAGGATTTGGCGTCGGCGATGCCCTACTATGCGGATCGCGACAAGCCCTGGCTGAACGCAGCGATCATGCTTGGAGCTATCGTCGCGGTGGTACTGCTTTTCCCTTCCAATCAGCAACTCCGCAGGCGCGACTCCGCGATCTATCCCGATGCCGCTGCGCAGAAATACTTGCAGGCATTTCATCCGCGCGGCCATGTCTTCAACGACTATCTGTGGGGTGGGTACATGATCTGGAATGTGCGCCAGATTCCCGTCTTCATCGATTCACGCGTGGATGTGTTTGAGCGCAACGGAATGCTGGCGGATTATTTGCACGCGATTCGGATTGAGGACAGCCTGCAGATCCTCGACAAATATTCCATCCAATATGTCGTGTTTGAGAATGATCGCCCGCTGACCTACCTGCTACGACACACGCCCGGCTGGAAGGTGGAGTACGAGGACAAGACCGCCATTCTTTTCGAGCGAACTTCGCTTCAACGGCAGGCGGATAAATGAATTCTGCCGCGCATGCTGGCCCGGTCCCATCGAATCGCAAATACCGTGCTGTGGCGTGGATCATCTACATCCTCGCCACCATTCAATTGGTCTGGGCGTATCACAGCCGAGTGCCGCCGTATCTCCACTTGGATCGATATGAAAACGGCTTGGAGGTCACGCCTTGCCAGACCCGCGTGCTGATGATGTGGCTGCTACGATGGGCGCATCACAATGCGTTGCTGATCCGCGTTGCCGATCTGCTTTCCAGATACACGCCCATCTATCGGTCGCATATTGCTCCCGAAACATTCGTCCTCGCCATCACGGATACCGTCGGCATTGTTCTCGCCGGATGGGTGGCGACACGGATTTACGGTGCGGCGTCAGAGCGGCGCCTTCTCAGCGCATATATCTATCCGCTGGTGCTGGTTTTGTGCGCCGTGACGTATGTGCTGGTGTCGCTGCATGCACGCAGCTTCTTCTACGACCTGCCCAGCCTTGGATTCTTTGCCGTGGGGCTGTATCTGATCTACTTCCGCAAGCACCCGATCTGGATTGCCGTTTTATTTGTGGTCGCCACTCTCAACCGCGAAACCACGCTGGTGCTGCTGTTGTTTTTTGTGCTCGCAGCGATCACCGAAACCGGCGGCGTCGAGTGGCGTCGCTGCTACGCGCCGCGAACACTCGCCGTTGTCGTGCCCTTGGCGGTCTACTGGACGGCGTGGCACATCTACGTCAATCGACTCTACGCGGGGAACACTGCGGCGTGGATTCCGGCCTACAAAATTAACCTGGTGCTGCTGGCCTGGCCACCGGCGTGGCCGCAGTTGTTCGCGGCGGGAGGCTATCTCGTCCTTCCAATTTTGCTCTATCGCAGGCGGGTGAACGACGCGACGCTGCGGATCTGGCTGTGGACGCTGCCCGCGTGGTTCGGCCTGATGTTTCTTTACGGAATTATTGTGGAGAGCCGGCTCTATGGCGAGTTGATTCCCTACCTGGCCTGTATGGGTGGGTTGATCGCGGAGCAGTCCATCGCGACACGCACCGGGATCGAAGCGCAACCGAGCGAGCCGGCAAAAGTTCTGCCCATAACAATCGTGCCGCCTTCTCATGTAGAGATGGCGGCACGGGCAACATCGTAAAAACTCGCTGCGGTAAAAAAGTTCTAGCTATGTTCTGCCATGATCTGCGCCAGTACGTCGCGGCCAGGACGAACACGTTCCGGCGCCAGAGTAGCCAGTGGGTCGTCCACCATATTCAGCATGGAGGTGAAGTCAGGTTTCTGCGTGTCCACGTAGAACACGCCCGTCAGCACCTCGTCCTTGGCGTGGGCCTCCATCAACAGGTTCATGGCGCGAACTTTATCGGTTGGATCGTAATCCTCATGCAGCTTGCGCAGGCGAAGATGCGATCCGTCATGCAGCTGCACGTCGACCGTCGTGTCGTGATCGTATTCCACCGCAATGTCCTCGAAGTGAGACACAAATCCAACCTCGGCGACCGGCTCCTCATGACCCTGCATAAATTTGTAGCTCTTGGTGGAACCTTCATGATCGTTGAAGGTGACGCAGGGCGAAATCACATCCAGCATCACCGTTCCCCGGTGAGCAATGGCGGCCTTCAACATGGCGGAGAGCTGCTTTTTGTCGCCGGAAAAAGAACGCCCGACAAAGGTGGCTCCCATCTGAATGGCCAGCGCACAAGTATCGATGGCCGGCAGATCGTTGATGACGCCGGACTTCAGCTTCGAGCCGATATCGGCGGTGGCGGAGAATTGACCCTTGGTCAGGCCATACACGCCGTTGTCTTCAATGATGTAAATCATCGGGATATTGCGGCGCAGCAGGTGAACAAACTGTCCCATGCCGATCGATGCGGTATCGCCGTCGCCGCTGATGCCGATCGAGCGCATGGTCTTGTTGGCCAGCAGCGCTCCGGTCGCCACAGAAGGCATACGACCGTGAACGGAGTTGAAGCTGAACGAGCGGGACATGAAATAGGCCGGCGACTTCGACGAGCAACCGATGCCGCTCATCTTCATTACGCGCTCCGGCTGGATGCCCATCTCGTAAAACGCTTCGGTGATGCGTTCGGAAATTGCGTTGTGTCCGCAACCGGCGCAGAGCGTGGTTTTGCCTCCGCGATAATCCAGAATCTGGAGTCCGATGCGGTTAGTTTTTGGCTGGGGAGTGGCTGGTGTCGTCGACATGATTACTTGGCTGCTCCTTCTTGTTCGGCGATCACGGTGGTGATCGAGCGGGCGTCGATGGGAAGTCCGTTGAAGTGGCGAACGCTGCGCAGTTTTACAACCTGCGTCGGATCCAGGTCGACCTTCAGCAGGTTCAGCATCTGCCCGTCGCGATTCTGTTCCACCACGTAGACGCGCTCATGCTGCGCAACAAAATCGTGAATCTCCTGCGTAAACGGATAGGCGCGAATGCGGAGATAGTCGGTGCCCAGTTTGGATTCACGTTGCAGTTGATCGCGGCTCTCGATCACCGCCCAGTGGCTGCTGCCAAAGGCGATGATGCCGATCGTCTCGCGGCCCTTGCCTTCAAGGATCGGCTTGGGAACCAGGGTCTTGGCTGTCTCAAACTTGCGTGCCAGCCGCAGCATATTGTTCTCGTAGTCGTCCGGACGTTCCGTGTACTGCGCTTTTTCATTGTGTCCCGAACCGCGCGTAAAGTAGGCGGCCGCAGGATGGTCGGTTCCCGGCAAGGTGCGATACGGAATCGCATCGCCGTCCACATCTTTATAGCGTGCGAATCCGCCCAGTTCTTTGAGCTGCTTCGCGTCCAGTACTTTGCCGCGGTTGATCGGCTTTTCCGGATATTCGAACGGCTCCGACATCCAGTTGTTCATGCCCAGGTCAAGATCGGACAGCACAAAGATGGGTGTCTGCATTTGCTCCGCGATATTGAAGGCTTCCGTGGCGAATTCGAAACACTCTTTGACGCTTCCCGGAAGCAGCATGACGTGTTTGGTGTCGCCATGCGACAGGCCCGCGATAAATGTCAGATCGCCCTGGCAGGTGCGCGTCGGCAATCCAGTCGATGGACCGGTGCGCTGCACATCGAAGATGACCCCAGGAATTTCCGCGTAATATCCCAGTCCGGCAAACTCTGCCATCAGAGAAATTCCCGGGCCGGAGGTTGCCGTCATCGAGCGTGCGCCCGCCCATCCTGCGCCCAGCACCATACCGACCGCAGACAGTTCATCTTCCGCCTGCACGATGGCAAAGCTTGCCTTGCCATCCGGCTCAACGCGATATTCCTTCATGTAGTCGATCAGGTCTTCGACCACAGAGGACGACGGTGTGATGGGATACCAGGTCACCACCGTGACGCCGGCAAACATGGCGCCCATGGCGGTGGCTTCGTTGCCTTCGATAATGATCTTTCCCTGCGTCGCGCTCATCGGCGCGACGACAAACGGATCCTGCTTGGTCAGCGAACTGGCGGCATAATCGAAGCCGGCGCGGACCGCCTTGAGGTTCAGCTCCGCTGCCTTCACTTTTTTCGCGAACTGTTTGCGAACTGTTTTCTCTACCCAGTCCATGTCGATCGCCAGCAGCTGCGCTGCCACCCCGACGTACACCATGTTTTTGACCAGCTTGCGAATCTTCGCATCCGCACCGGTCGAGGCCGCCAGTTGGTCGAATGGAACCGGGTAGTAGGTCAGGTCTTTGCGCACCTGATCCAGATTCAGCGACTGGTCGTAGATTACGGCCGCGCCGGGGCGCATGGACTGCACATCCTGCTGCGCCGTCTCCGCATTCATCGCGATCAGCACATCGATGTCGGTCTTGCGCGCAACCCACCCGTCTTTGCTGACTCGGATGGTGTACCAGGTAGGAAGTCCGGCAATGTTGGAAGGAAATAAATTCTTGCCCGAGACAGGGACGCCCATGCGAAAAATGCTGCGTAGCAGGACGTTATTGGCAGACTGCGAACCCGAACCGTTTACCGTGGCAATCTGAATGGAAAAGTCGTTGACGATTTGCGGGATGCCACCGGCAGGTTGCAGCCCTGGCTGGTCCTGCACCACAAGATCAGGAGTGGTCATTGGTTGAATGCATTCCTTCCATGTTTGGGGATACGTATCATCGGTAAATCCAGGGAGGTTCTGACCACAGGCTTTTATTAAAAGCCTCTTGGGCGGGCGATCCTGCGGCCTGCAGGCCTGGACCATCTCCACGGAAACTCTCCACCGTCTTGCCTCACTATTATTGTATTCCAGCGCCGCCCGGATCACATTTGCGACGCCGTTTTTGCGACCCATCGTATCTCACCGATACACACTGGTGTTTCTCTGGTTTTCGCAGCGTTGCCATCGACTTCGCAGGTCTACGCCACCGGCGTGCGGAGAGTGTAACTGCTGAGCGTCTTGATGTAGTTGCCGCGTTCAAAAGGAGACGGATCGGGCACAGAGCGGCGACTGAGGCTGCCGCGCATTTGATCGATCGATTGATATTCGTGTTCTTCCATCCAGCGCATCAGTTGCGCTCGAATATTGGAGAGCTGATCGATACCGCGGGCCAGCAGTTCAGACACCATCATGGCGACCTGTGCTCCGGCCATGATGGACTTCAAAACATCTTGCCCGCTGTGCACCCCACCGGTTACGGCCAGGTTGGCCTTCACATTGCCATACAAAATTGCCACCCAATGCAGACGCAGCAACAGTTCCTCCGACCGGCTCAATGCAAGCCGCGGAACCACGTCCAACTGTTCCAAGTCGAAATCCGGCTGATAAAAACGGTTGAACAACACCAGCGCGTCCGCTCCGGCTCCGTCCAGCTGCCGGGCCAGATTGGGAAGGCTTGTATAGTTCGAAGACAGTTTGACCGCGATGGGAAGCTTCGTATTCTGTCGAACCGAGCGCACCAGATCCACAAGCGCCTGCTCCGCTTGCCCGCTCGTCATCGCAGGATCGGTCACCAGAGAATACGTATTCAGTTCCAGTCCATCCGCGCCCGCCTGCTCAATCTCTTTGGCGAAGCGAACCCAGCCGCCCGCTGTGGCCCCGTTCAGGCTGGCAATGACGGGAATTCCGGCACGCAGCCTGGCGTGGTGCAGCAGGCTCAGATACGCATCCTGTCCCTGGCGATAGTCTTCGTATACGGGAAGGTAGCTGAGCGACTCGGCAAAGGATTCGGTGCCGCGGGAAATGTCGCTGTCGATGGAATTGCCTTCCAGCGCCAGTTGTTCTTCAAAGATCGACGGCAGAATCACGGCCGCCGCTCCTGCCTCTTCCAGGCGCAGGATATTGTCCACAGATTCCGTCAGTGGCGAGGAAGACACCACCAGCGGATTTTTCAGTTTCAGGCCTAGATAATCCGTTGTCAGATCCATTAATTGCCGTCCTTACTGTTTCCCAGAGCCACCACTTCCCCATCTTTTTCCGGGGGAGCAATGTTGGGAGTTTCCGAGCGGCCGGCCATCGCTGCCCGACCGGAGTAGACGCGCCATTCGCGCTCCACATCATCCTGCGCTTCCGTCAGCAGCTTCTTCGCCACCTCCGGATGGCTGCGGGCCAGCATGGTGTACCGTGCCTCGTGATAGCTGTATTCCTTCAGCGGAATGGAAGGCGCTCTTGAATCCAGTTGGAAGGGATTCTTGCCTTCCTCGCGGAGCGCCGGGTTGTAGCGCATCAACGGCCAGTAGCCGGAGAGCACAGCATTCTTCTGCTGCTCCATGCCGTAGGCAAGGTCGTAGCCGTGCGCGATGCAGTGGCTATAGGCGATGATAAGCGCGGGACCGTCGTAGGCCTCGGCCTCCTGGAAGGCCTTGACGGTTTGCGCGTCACTGCCACCCATCGCGACCCGTGCCACGTATACCGAGCCATAGGCCACGGCTTCCATCGCCAGGTCTTTTTTGGCGTTGGTCTTGCCGCCGGCGGCAAATTTCGCCACCGCACCGCGAGGTGTCGCCTTTGACATCTGGCCACCCGTATTGGAATACGTCTCCGTATCCAGCACCAGCACCTTTACGTTCTGACCAGAGCCCAGCACATGATCCAGGCCGCCGAATCCAATGTCGTAGGCCCAGCCATCGCCGCCGACCATCCACACACTCTTACGCACCAGAGAGTCGGCAATCGCCAGCAGGCCGCGAACGTCCGACGGATCGGCGACGTGTTGCAGCGACTCGTCCTTCAAGTCTGCCGCCGCCAGCCGTTCCCGCACCAACCGCACCCGTTCCCGCTGCGCTTCCATCTCGGTTTCCGTGGACTGCCGGGCTGTCAATACCGCCGTTGCCAGCACTTCGCCAACAATCGGCGTCAACCGGACCAGCAATTCTTCTGCATACGTCTTTTGCTGATTCAGAGCCAGCCGCATGCCCAGACCAAACTCGGCGTTGTCCTCAAACAGGGAGTTCGACCATGTCGGCCCGCGACCGCTCTTGTTGGTTGTGTATGGAGTCGTGGGCAGGTTGCCGCCGTAGATGGAAGAGCATCCAGTGGCGTTGGCAATATACAGCCGATCGCCAAATAACTGCGTCAACAGCTTGATGTACGGCGTCTCGCCGCAACCGGCGCAGGCTCCCGAGAACTCAAACAACGGCTCCAGCAGTTGAATGTCTTTCACCTGGGTGTGCGCCAGGCGGCTGCGATCGACCGACGGCAGAGCTTCGAAGAAGTTCCAGTTCGCCACTTCCGCATCACGCAGCGGCGCCTGCATTTCCATGTTGATGGCTTTGTGCTTGGCTTCGCTCTTGCTCTTGACCGGGCAAACCTCCACGCAGATGCGGCATCCGGTGCAATCTTCCGGCGAGACCTGCAGCGTGTATTGTTCCTGCTCCATGCCGCGCCATTTCGGCTTGGCGCTCTTAAATGTTGCAGGCGCCTGCTTCAGCAGATCATCGCCGTACACCTTGGCGCGGATCACGGCATGCGGGCAGACCAGCACGCATTTGCCGCACTGGATGCAAAGATCCTGGTCCCACACCGGAATCATCTGGGCGATATTGCGCTTCTCCCACTTGGCTGTCCCGGTTGGAAAAGTGCCGCCCGGCGGCAGCGCGCTGACCGGCAATGCATCTCCGTGGCCGGAGGCAATCGCACCCAGAACGTCGTGCACAAAGGCCGGGGCAGCTGCGGGGATGATCGGCAGAATATCGAACGACGCGGTAATCTTTTCCGGCAGCTTGACCGCATGTAGATGCGCGATTGCAGCATCCACTGCCGCGTAGTTTTCCTGCACGACCGCGTCACCGCGCTTGCCGTAGGTCTTCTGAATGGCTTTCTTGATCTGCTGAATTGCCTGGTCGCTGGGCAGCACGCCGCTGATGGCGAAGAAGCAGGTCTGCATCACGGTGTTGATGCGATTGCCCATCTTGGCTTCGCGGGCGACGGTGTAGGCGTCGATCACATAAAACTTCAACTTTTTCTTTAAGATTGCCTCCTGAGTCGTTCTAGGCAAATGGTTCCATATCTGGTCCGCGCCGTAGGGTGCGTTCAGCAAAAACACCGCCCCGGGCGCCGCCGCTTCCAGAACATCCATCCGCTCCAGGAAGCTGAACTGATGGCAGGCCACAAAATTTGCCTTGCTGATCAGGTAGGTGGAACGGATCGGATCCGGTCCGAAGCGCAAGTGAGACGTCGTCACCGAACCGGACTTTTTCGAGTCGTAGACAAAATATCCCTGTGCGTAATTCGGTGTTTCCTGCCCGATGATCTTGATGGAATTCTTGTTCGCGCCGACCGTTCCATCCGAACCAAGTCCGTAAAACAACGCTCTCACCGTGCGCGGATCTTCGGTCGAAAACTCCGGATCGTACGCCAGGCTGGTGTGGGTCACATCGTCATGAATGCCGATGGTGAAGTGGTTCTTCGGGTGCTGCTGCTTCAGTTCGTCGAACACGCCCTTGACCATCGCCGGGGTGAATTCCTTGGAGGACAAGCCATAGCGTCCGCCGATAATGCGCGGCTGCTGCGCGAATGGCGCGCTGCCATTGGAAAACGCTTCGCTGAAGCTGGTCACGACATCCTGATACAGCGGCTCGCCGACCGCCCCGGGCTCCTTGGTGCGGTCCAGCACCGCAATCGAACGCACGGTTTTGGGGAGGGCCCGCAGAAATGCGTCGGCGGCAAACGGCCGATAGAGATGCACTTTCAGCAGGCCGATCTTCTCGCCCTGCTGGTTCAGGTGGTCGATGGTTTCTTCCACGGCGCCGGAAGCCGAGCCCATCAGGATGACCACGCGATCCGCATCCTTGGCGCCGACGTAATCGAACAGGTGGTAGCTGCGTCCGGTTTGCGCGGCAAAGCGATCCATCACATCCTGCACAATGGTCGGACACGCCAGGTAGTAGGAGTTGCAGGCCTCCCGCGCCTGGAAAAATACGTCGGGATTCTGGGCTGTACCGCGCAGGATAGGGCGATCGGAGCTGAGCGCGCGCTCGCGATGACCGGAGATGAACTTCTCCTCCAGCAGCGCCTGAATGGTCTCGTCAGAAATTGCTTTGGCCTTGTTGATTTCGTGCGAGGTGCGAAATCCGTCAAAGAAATGGAGGAAAGGAATGCGCGCTTCCAGCGTGGCCAGGTGGGCAATCAGCGCCATATCGCCAGCCTCCTGCACGGAATTCGACGACAGCATGGCATAGCCGGTCGAGCGGCAGGCCATGACATCCGAGTGGTCGCCAAAAATCGAGAGAGCATGGGTCGCGATGGAGCGCGCCGTCACATGAATCACATTCGACGTCAATTCGCCGGCAATTTTGTACATGTTGGGGATCATCAGCAGCAGCCCCTGGGAGGCGGTAAATGTGGTGCTGAACGCCCCTGCCTGCAGCGCGCCGTGCATGGCGCCCGCCGCTCCGCCTTCACTCTGCAATTCGGCGACGATGGGGATCGAGCCCCAGATATTTCTGCGCCCTTCTTCCTTCCACTGATCGGCCCATTCGCCCATGGTGGAGGAGGGCGTAATCGGATAAATGGCGATCACTTCCGCCAAACGGTAAGCGACGGAAGCCGCGGCTTCGTTTCCATCCAGAATGACTGTTTTTTCTTCTCTCATTGCCTTCCCTTCGTTCCTCCTCATCTTGCAACAACGAAAGGGCCCCCAGATGTGCGCTTCATCACAACCCATCTTTATAATCAGGGCGTAGCCTCTAGGGTATGGTTCGCATCGCAGTGTGAATCTGGTACGGTAAAGAGTTCAGAGAATATGACAAACAGCCCCTATTTCCCTGTCTTCGTGCTGTTGCTCGCGGGCGTCGGTTTTGCCGTTGCGCCGCTGGCGCTGGCATGGCTGTGGGCGTGGAAATATTCTCCGCAGAAGCCGGGCCCCAGCAAGAATTCAATTTACGAATGCGGTCTGGAATCTCCGGGCGATGCCTGGATTCAGTTCCATCCCGGCTACTACTTGTACGCAATCATTTTTCTGGTTTTCGATGTCGAAGCGGTCTTCCTGTTGCCCTTTGCCGTGGCCTTTACCGGCCTGACATTTGCAGCGGGAATTGCCATGCTGGTTTTCTTGCTTTTGCTGGTCGAAGGTCTGGTCTGGGCGTATCAGAAAAAAGTGCTGGTCTGGAGTTAGTTCCTCACTCGGCACGGAGGCTGCACCCGGGATGTTCAGGTTCGAACCAACCGCAACATACAAGGCTTTTTC
>JAJYBW010000266.1 GCA_021778815.1 Acidobacteriota bacterium
AAATGGTGCTGACGCCGGTGTTGTGGTTGGCCGTCGCCACCATTGTCCTTTCCGCCTACGCGGCGCTGGCGCAGAAGGATCTGAAGCGCATCTTTGCCTACTCCTCCATCAACCACCTCGGCTACTGTCTGCTGGCAATCTTTGCCGCGGCCAAATTCACCGGGGGCGACGCTGCGCTGACCACGGAAAAATATGCAGCCCTGAACGGCGTGATGCTGCAAATTTTCAATCACGCGCTCACCGCCGCAACACTGTTCTGGTTTGTTGCCATGCTGGAAAAACGAACGGGTGGCCTGCGCGGCTTGAACGATTTTGGCGGTCTGCGCAAAGTTGTCCCCGTGTTCACCGGGTTGATGGGCATCGCCCTCTTCTCCTCATTAGGCCTGCCCGGCCTGAACGGTTTTATTGGAGAATTTCTGATCTTTAAGGGATCGTTCCCGCTGGTATCGTGGGCGACCTCGATCTCTTTGCTCGGCCTGCTGGCGACCGCAATCTTTATTCTTGGAATTTTGCAGCGCGTGTTCTCCGGCCCGCTCAACGAAAAGTGGGCCACGCTGCCTGACCTGACAACGGGCGAACGGATGGCGCTGGCGCCCGCGATTGCATTGATGTTTATGCTGGGTTTGTATCCCCAGCTGATCCTCGGATTTGTGAATAGTACGGTGATGCAGATGGTGCTGCAACTCAAGTTTTAATCGCACCATGAACGTGGAATTTTGATGATGTTGGCTTGGACAATCTACATTTCGTTTCTAGGAGCGCTCCTGCTCCTGCTGCTGCCAAAAGGCAACGCCGCGGCCGCACGCATCCTGGCGCTGCTCACGGCGCTGGTCACGTTTGCCATCACGCTTGTGTCTTTTCTGCAACATCGCACCGGCGAAATGTTCACCGCCACCGACGTCGCCTGGATTCCGTCGCTTGGCATTCGCTATCACCTGGCCGCCGACGGTATCAGCTTGGTCCTGCTGTTGCTGACTGGCATTATCGCCGTCACCGGCATTCTGTTTTCCTGGAACATCGAACATCGCGCCAAAGAATTTTTCGCTTTCTATCTGCTGCTCATCGGCTCGGTCTACGGCGTGTTCCTCAGCTACGATCTTCTACTGCTCTTCATCTTTTACGAAATCGTCATCATTCCCAAATATTTTTTGATTGCCATCTGGGGCTCGACGCGCCGCGAATATGGCGCCATGAAGCTGGCGCTCTACTCCTTCATCGGTAGCGCCATGGTGTTGATTGGGCTGATCGCAGCCTATGTCGTGGCCGGTGAAAAAACCATGGCGCTGGGAGACCTCGCCGGATTCCCATTCTCCGCACACTTTCAGATGTGGGCCTTCCCGCTGGTCTTCGTCGGCTTCGCCATTCTCGCCGGCCTCTGGCCCTTCCACACCTGGGCACCGACCGGCCACGTCGCTGCGCCGACCGCCGCTTCTATGCTGCTGGCGGGCGTCGTCATGAAGCTGGGCGCCTACGGATGTCTGCGCGTTGCCATGACGTTGTTCCCGCTCGGACTGGGTCCATGGGGCTTTCACGTTCTCGGCCTCGGCTCCTGGCGGGAAGTGTTCGCGGTCCTCGCCGTCATTGGCATCGTCTATGGCGCCATGGTCGCGCTGGTGCAAAAGGACTTCAAATTCGTCATCGGCTACTCCAGCGTCAGCCACATGGGCTTCATCCTGTTCGGTCTGATGACGCTGAACCAGATCGGCCTTTCCGGCGCGGTGGTCCAGATGTTCTCCCATGGAATTCTTGCCGGGCTGATGTTCGCAGTCGTCGGGCGCATGGTCTATGACCGCACCCACACTCGCGAGCTGGCTCTTCTCGGCCCCATGAACCTCAACAAGGCGATTCCCTTCGCCGCCGTCACCTTCGTCGTCGCCGGAATGGCCAGCATGGGCCTGCCCGGCTTCAGCGGCTTTGTCGCGGAACTGATGATCGTTATCGGCGTCTGGCACGCCTTCCCGATTCTCACCGTCTGCGTCGGCCTGGGCCTCGTTGTCGGCGTTGCCTACATCTGGCGCGCCATGCAGAAAGCATTCTTTGCGGAAGCCGGACATGCCCCAGCAGCGCCCCACGCGCCGCTGCCGCCGATCACGCTGCCCGAACGGCTCGGAGCCATTATCTTGATCGTCGCCAGCGTTATTGTCGGCCTGTACCCACAGGTACTCTTGAACATCATTGTCCCCGCGCTAAATTCGCCGCTCTTTAACGGCCTGCGCCAAGGGGGCTGGCGATGAGCCCCCTCAATTACGCGCAGCTTTGGCAGCTGGCCCTGCCGCAAGTCATTGTGGTCGTGGCCGCGCTGGTCGCCCTCGCCGTCGACCTTCTATGGCTACGCGCGCGACCGATTCACACGCGCTTCACCGTCGCCGCGCTTCTCGGTTCGCTCGGCTGTGTCCTCGCCATCGCGCGCATCGTAAGCTCTACCGCGCAGGCAAATCTTCTCGACGGAACGCTGCTCGCCAACCCGCTCACCCATCTTGTACAAATCGCCTTGCTCGCGCTCGCCATCGTGACCCTGTTGACGGCGACGAATTCCCGCTTCACAGAACACGTTGGCGAATTTGTTCTGCTCATCCTGATCGCGACCGTCGGCAGCATGTTTCTGGTCAGCTCCCACGACCTGCTGGTCATTTTTATTTCGCTGGAGCTGCTGAGCCTGTCCCTCTACATCCTCACCGCGTTCGACAAGCACCGTCCGCATTCTTCAGAAGCGGCGCTCAAATATTTCCTCTTCGGTGGAATGTCTGCCGCGTTTCTGCTGTTCGGCTTCAGCCTGCTCTATGGCCTGTCGAATTCGACCAGCCTGCCGCGCATTGCCGCCGCAATCCACGCGTCGCCGGCGACCGGGTCGCCGCTGAATCCGCTTTTGCTCATCGCCATCGTGACGACGGTGATTGGCTTTGGCTTTAAGGTGGCTGCCTTCCCCTTCCACTTTTGGGCGCCGGATGTCTACCAGGGCGCGCCCGCGCCGAGCGCCGCGTTCATCGCCTCCAGCTCCAAGGTTGCCAGCTTCTTCATCTTCTTCCAGGTGCTCGCTGTCGGATTCGCCGGAGCGGAGGGCAGCGCCGGATGGATGCATTTCGCGGCGGGCTGGGTCCCGGTGCTCGCCATCGTGGCCGCGCTCTCCATGGTGCTGGGAAACCTGGTCGCCCTCGTTCAGCGCAGCGTACGACGCCTGCTGGCTTACTCGGCGATCGCCCACGCCGGCTACATGCTGCTCGCCATCGCGGCCCACACCCAGCAGAGTCTGGGCGCACTCCTTTACTACGTCATCACCTACGCGCTGGCCACACTGGGGGCGTTCGGTGTGGTCTCGATTGTCGAACAGCGGACCGGCGGCGATCGCCTCGCACACTTCGACGGACTCAGCCGTCGCGCTCCTGTTCTTTCCGCCTGCATGTTTGTCTTCCTGCTGTCGCTCGCCGGCATCCCCCCGCTCGCCGGCTTCTTCGGCAAGTTCTATCTCTTCGTGTCGGTGCTTCATTCTGGCCCCGGCCTGCTCTGGCTGATCGTTCTCGCCATTGCCATGAGCGCGGTCTCACTCTACTACTATCTGCAGGTGCTCAAGCGAATTTATGTCGCCAATCCTTCTGCCGAAGTTGCCAATGCATCCGCCGAAGCGGCTACAATCAGGACGCCGATTCTGAGCCAGGCAGTCGTCGTTCTGCTGGCCGCCGGTGTGGTGCTGTTCGGATGCGCGCCCCACCTGCTGCTGCAGTGGATCGACTCTGCCATCCGCGCCACTGGTTTCTAGTTCGCGACATGGCATTCGGTCTCATATCCGCCGACGGCTTGGATCGACAAGCTTTCCGTGCCCTCGCAGTCCAGTTCCTCCGTCATTGCCGGGCAAGCGCGTGCAACTGCAATTGAAACATTGGAGTAAACGATGAAAATGAAACCCGCATGGATCTTGGGATCCATCTTTTGTACTCTGCCGCTTCTTTGCCCCATTTCATCCATCGCACAGGCCGCGTCGTCCACCGCCGTCTTCACCATCGGAAAATTCAATCGCTCCTCGGTCGACCTCGCCGGAGGCTCCCCGGACAAGCCGGTGAATTTCATTGTTGGAACCAGCGACGCGTCGAAGGATTGGTACGCCACGCAGCGAGTCGAGATCGCTTCGACTCCCACGCAACGGTCCGGTTCCCAAGCCGCCGCTCCGTCGACTATCCACTTTGCGCTCGCCCGCACGCCCGCGCGCTTGTATCGCTTCCACGTCGCGCTGCTGATCGAAAGCTCCAGCGTGCCCGCGCTTCGCGTCGTCATCAACGGCAAGACTGGCACCTTCTATCTGCAGCCGAAACTCGACACCGAAAACGGCGACCAGGGCGAGTCTTTCTATGCCGCGTTTTCGCATGCCGACATCGAATTCGATTTTCCCGGCGCGTATCTGCACCAGGGCGAAAACACCATCACCTTGCAGGCGGTCGAGAAAGTTCCCTCGTCCCTACCCAATGCGGCCCTGCCCGCGGATGCAAGCTTTACCTACGACGCCATTGAGCTCGACCGCAGCCCGCAGGCCACCGCCGCCAACCACGCATCCGCCCAGATTCTGCCGACCATTTTTTATCAGCAGCAACAAGGCCAGCTAGAGGAATCCGTCGATGTGATTCTGCGCGACCCGCGACCCATACAGTCTGGCGCCGCTGTAGACCTGACCCTCGCGGGCAAACACTACCATCAGACTCTTCAAGCGGGACAAGATTTCGGCGAGGAAAAACTTACCTTCTCCGTTCCTGAATTCCCCGCGCATACGACGGCGGAAGTTTCATGGGGCAAGCAACACGAAAAAACATTCATCGACCCACAAAAGAAGTGGACACTCTTCCTCGTCCCCCACATTCATCTCGACGTCGGCTATTCCGACTACCAGGGAAAAGTGGCCGCCATTCACAGCCGGGTCATCGATGAAGCCATGCACCTCATCGCGCAGCATCCGGATTTTCGCTTCAGCCTGGACGGATACTGGCCGCTGCAACAATACTTCGATACGCGCACGCCGGCGGAGCAGCAGCGCGCTATCACCGCCATCGAGAAGCAACAACTCTACCTGCCGGCGCAGTATGCCAACCTGCTCACCGGCTTTCCTACAGCGGAAACCCTGATTCGTTCGCTCTATGCAAGCGCTGACTTCAGCCGCCAGCACGGCACGCCCTTCAACTACGCCAACATCACCGACGTGCCCTCGTTCAGCTGGTCGTATGCTTCGATCCTCGCTTCGGCAG
>JAJYBW010000267.1 GCA_021778815.1 Acidobacteriota bacterium
GCTGGTCAGCGGATAGCTGCTTCCCTTCTTCTCGCAGCGATAGCATTCAACATCGGGCGCGAATTCCCATTGATTCGCATACTTCATCAGCGTCGGGGCGATGGCTTGTGTGTAACTTCCCTGGGTAACATCCAGGACCATGGGCCGCCCGCTCTGCCGGATCGCTTCCGACCAGGCCTTGATGTCCGGCACGTTTTTGTCGCTCATGCCGTCGATCTTGATGTAGTCGACACCCCAGGACGCGAACATATTCACCCAGGAGTTGATGTACGCCTGAGCTCCGGGCTTGCTGTAGTCGATGCGGACCATGCCCTTGCAGTTGTAGTTGTTCTCCGCGATCGACGGTTCCGCGATCTGGGCAGCTGTGTAGGGTGTGCCTTCAATCCGCGTGTTCTTGGCGACCGCCTGCTTGGAAATACCGGGCGTCACATAGATGCCGAACTTCATCCCGAGACTGTGCATGTGGTCAGCGACCACCTTGATGCCGTTGGTCTCTCCATCGGCCGGAAATCTCGACGGGTCGATCACCCAGCGGCCATAGGAGTCGACGTTGGGGCCCTGGGGGCCCGGACACTGCTCCCAAAAGTCGTCAAGGTTGATGTATTCGTATCCAAGTTTCTGCAAACCGGAGTTCTGCATGGCGTGCGCCTGGGCTTCCAGCTTGGCTGCCGTTGGTTGCTCGCGAATGAAGCTCCAACTGCTCCAGCCAAGCACCGGCGTCCGTTCGACACCGTTGTCCTCGGCGCTGGCGTTCTGCACCCCAGCCGCCAAGGCGCCCACCATCAAGGATGCGGCCACCAGTGCAGCCGTAAGAGTCCGTCTAGATTGCCTCATAAAAATCATTCCCTCTCTAATTTCACGATCTCTGAAAATGCTGTATCAGCGCGGCAATGGAAGCAGCCGCGTCAGCATGCGCCAGGGCGCGAGCTTTCTGGGCCATCGTAGCCAGACCCTCGGGATCTTTAAGCAGGCGAACCAGTTCCTCCAGCAGCCGCTGCGGTGTCAGTTCAGCCTCCTCGATCATTGCGGCGGCACCGGCCTGCACGAATACCTCGGCATTGCACCGCTGGTGATCGTCGGCAGCCTGCGGAAACGGAATGAGCAGCGAAGGTTTGTGCGCCGCGGCCAGTTCCGCAACCGTGCTGGCGCCACTGCGGCACAGCACCAGAGAGGCAGCCCCGAAGCGCGCCGCCATGTCATCGAGGAACGGTTCCACCTTCCAGTGGTCGGCCCAGCGGTCGCGCAGTTCCGGCGATTGCAGATAGGCCTGCTCGGTTCCCTCCAAATGGCGAGCGCCGCTTTGGTGCAGGATGGTCAGCCCCGGCACCGCATCCAGCAGATCCGCCGCAATCTGCGGGGTCATGCGATTCAGCATGCGCGCTCCCTGGCTGCCGCCAAACACGAGAAGCTGCGGCGGCGCATCGAGAGGACGCGGCGCGAGCTCGAAAAACTCCGGCCGCACGGGAATTCCAGTGACATGACCATTGCGAAAATATCGCAGGGTATCAGGAAAATTGACGGCAGCCGCCTGCACCCATCGACCCACCCAGCGATTGACCATGCCGGGAACCGCGTTCGGCTCGAAGGCAACCCGCGGTGTGCCGCTCAAAATGGCCGCCAACATCGCCGGACCGGAGGCATAGCCGCCCACTCCAAACACCACGTGCGGACGAAATGTACGCAGCAGTCGGCGGCAGGCCAACACGCCCAATGGAAGCTTGGTGAGCGTCGCCAACTTGGTGCTGAAGCGAACTTGGTTAAGCTGGCCGACCTGAATCAAATCCAATGGAAAGCCGGCGGCCGGCACCAGGCGTGTTTCCAGACCGCGCGCCGTGCCGACAAAGCGGACCTCGGCCCCGTAGGTGTGCACCAACTCCCGCGCAACTGCCAGTGCCGGAAAGACGTGGCCGCCGCTTCCGCCGCCGGCGATCAGGACGCGCAGCTTTCCGTTGGCCATGCGCGTCAGTCGATCTCCCTGGTGATATTCAACAGCACACCCATACTAACCAACGTAAAGAATAACGATGTGCCGCCCGCGGAAATGAACGGCAGCGCAATGCCCTTGGTCGGAACCAGCGCCAGCACCACGCTGATGTTGAAGAATGCCTGAATGACAATCGTGGCGGTGATGCCGAAGGCGAGAAAGCGAGCGAAGGGATCGGTCGACATCAACGCCGCGCGCAGGCCACGGTAGGCGAGCAATAGGAACAGGGCGACGACGAACAGCGTCCCGATCAGTCCCAGTTCTTCGGCGATATTCGCAAAAATAAAATCCGTCTGAGGCTCCGGCAGATAGAAGAGTTTCTGCCGTCCTTCCATCAGGCCCACGCCATGAATGCCGCCAGCACCGACTGCAATTAATGATTGCAGAATGTGAAAGCCAGTGCCGCGCGGATCTTTCTCCGGATTGAGAAAGGCGATCATGCGGGCGCGACGCCAGGCAACATGGAACAGCATGTAGTAGAGAATCGGAGAGGACGCCAGCAGAGCCAGGGCCAAATACTTGACCTGTGCGCCCGCCAGATACAACATCAGCAGGGTCACTGCAGCACAGACCAACGCCGTGCCAAGGTCCGGCTCTTTCAGGATTAACGCGATGAATACCAGACTGGGCAGAGCCGCGGGCAACAAAGCGCGCCGCCAATCCTGCAACTGATCCACACGATTCTGCAGAAACCACGCTAGAAACAGTACCAGAGCAGGCTTGGCAATCTCCGATGGCTGAAAGCTGAAGATGCCGAAACGAATCCATCGATGCGTGTGGTGAGAATCGTGCATCAGGAAGGTTGCCAGCAACAGCAGCGTGGTGATCGCAACGCAGGGAAAGATGACGGATGGGCTGTTGTAATGGCGATAATTGACGCGCATCAGAACCATCATGCTCAGCAGGCCGGCCAGCGCCCAGGCGGATTGCCTCACGACAAATTCATACGGGGTGCCATACGTTGCCTTGGCCATGACCGCGGACGCAGAAAATACCATGACCAATCCAAACAGCACCAGCAGCAGCGTGATGATGAACAGCCATTTGTCTACGCCGACACGTTTTGCCATGCATCCACACCCTGCCGCGCCAGCACGTATTGTTTAAAACACTGTCCGCGATGCTCGTAATTTTCAAATTGGTCGAAGCTGGAACATGCGGGCGCCAACAAAACAATCTCGCCGGATTTTGCCTCGGAGGCTGCCTGATCGACTGCGCGCTCCAGAGTCTGACAGCGAATCACGTCGACCGTGCCGGTAATCTGGCTCTCAATTTTCTCTGCGGCCGCGCCAATGGTGTAGACAGCGCGCACACGCTCCTTCAACAATGGCGCCAGCAATGTGTAGTCGGAATTCTTATCTTTTCCGCCGAGAATCAGGTGAATGCCGCCGGGAAACGCCCCAATGGCTTTCATGGTGGCATCGACATTCGTCGCCTTGGAGTCGTTGTAGAACTCGACTCCACCTAGCCGAGCCACAAACTCCAGCCGATGTTCAACAGCACGAAAAGCGCCGACGGCTTTGCGAATCACATCGTTGGAAATTCCCGCCAGCTTCGCCGAGCACACCGCGGCCAGGACATTTTCAACGTTGTGCTCACCTTTGAGCGGAATTTCGCTCAGCGGCAGCACCGGCTCCGCAGCCGCCTGCTCGCTGACGCGCCACACAACGGCGTCCTGATACACGAAGCTTCCCTGCCGCACCGGTCGCCGCGTGCTGAACCAGAACACCCCGGCCTTCGTCTTGGCCGCCATCGCCTGCGACTCCGTGTCTTCAGCGTTCAACACCAGGAAATCCTTCGCCGTCTGGTTCTCGAATATCCGCTCCTTCGCCGCCACATAATTCTGCATCGTCCCATGGCGATCCAGATGGTCCGGCGTGATATTCAGGATGACGGCAATATTCGGATGAAACTCGACAATGGTTTCCAACTGAAAGCTGGAAACCTCCAGCACATTCCAGCTTTCCGGCGTGCTCGCAGGCACCAGCGAAATGACCGGCACTCCAATATTCCCGCCCACTTGCGTCGCCTGGCCGCTCGCCCGAAAAATCTCTCCGCAAAGTGCCGTCGTGGTCGTCTTGCCGTTGGATCCGGTGATGGCCAGAATTTTCCCCTGCAGAAAACGTGACGCCAGTTCCAACTCCCCAATCACCGGCGTTCCAAATCCGCGCGCCTGCACCAGTTCCAGCGTATCGAGCGGAACTCCGGGGCTCACCACGATCCAATCCTGGCGGCGAAAGGTCAGCAGGCCATGCCCCCCCGCCTCGACCATCACGCCAATGTCGAGCAGCGCCGGCAATTCCTTCGCCAGCGCTTCCACGCTGCGCAGGTCAGACACGGTCACTTGCGCGCCTTTTTTCCGCAGGAAAATCGCCGAGGCCAGGCCGGACTTCCCCAGCCCCACCACCAGAATTCGCTTGTCCTTTAATTCCATCATCGACATCCATCTCCGCCGCGCTCTGATTGTCCCATGTTTCTTCGCTCCCGTTTCCCACAATTCCACACAGCAGCGAGCGCGACGACGCGGAGTTAACGCAGCTTCAGCGTGGTCAACGCAAACAGCGCAAACACCAGCGCCGCAATCCAGAATCGAACAATCACTTTCGACTCCGACCACCCCATCAGCTCAAAGTGATGATGAATCGGAGCCATCTTGAAGATGCGCTTTTTTCGCAGCTTGTAACTTCCTACCTGCAACATCACGCTCAGCGCTTCCAGCACAAACACTCCGCCAATAAACGGCAGCAGCAGCTCCTGCTTAATGATCACCGCCACGGTGCCAATCGCCCCGCCCAGCGCCAGCGACCCCACATCACCCATAAAAACCTCTGCCGGGTGCGCGTTGTACCAGAGGAATCCAATGCTGGCCCCGACCATCGACCCGCAGAAAATCGTCAGCTCAGAAACCAGCGGCATGCGCTGCAGGCCAAGGTAGTCCGCGAACACCACGTTGCCGCTGACGTAAGTCAACGCGGCCAGCGCACCCGCCGCAATAATCGCGCAGCCAATGGCCAACCCGTCCAGACCGTCCGTCAGGTTCACTGCGTTGCTGGAGCCCACCAGCACCAGCACCGTGAACGCAACAAAAATCAGAAACGCAAGCGGTCCCAGATGCGGAACGTGACGCACCGAGTGCAGCACCAAATCTGGCCGGAATTTCTTCACGAACGGCACCATCAGCCGCGTGGAGTATTCCCCGTGCTGCCGCAGCATCAGCAGAA
>JAJYBW010000268.1 GCA_021778815.1 Acidobacteriota bacterium
ACTTCTGAATGTCCGCAGCCACTTCCGCTTTGATTACGGAGGCGATGGCATTTCCGTCTAAGGATTGAGGGGTCACGGTGGTCGTCATGGCTTCTCCTTATGGTACTGGAAGCGGGCCGGTGGGTGGCACGGTGTGGAGACAGGAGGTCGGAATTGCGCCTGGGTAACCGAGAGGGGAATGACGAAAGTTTTCTCTTGTGACTGCCATTGTTGCCGATAAAAGGATCGCGTGTTCATTGAATCCATCTTTCTTGCAGATTCGTAGCAACAAAGAGTGGGCAAGTCGAGTCTCAATACCACATGAGTTAAGTTGCGGTCGGAATTGGATGCGCAACAAGGAAGGGCGGACGCGAAATGCCGGCTGGCAGAGACATTGAGAAATTCCCGACGATGGAATTGCAGGAGCTACGTGACGGGCTATTGCAGCAAGGGCTGGATAGCTGGCAGGCAGCCGACCTGATCAGCAGTTTTCTGGCTGGACGCGGCTATGGTGTTTCGCGGCAGAGTGCTCGCGATGCAGTGCTGCGGGGCGATGGAATTCCCCACTCCGTTGATGGTATGCAGGCCGAACTGGAGAAGCTGGCAATGGTCATGTAGACGCTGCTAACCGGCAAAGGTGCGTGAGCCGGCCTTGGCTCCCTCCAGACTCCCAGAAGACATGAAGCGCTCCAGCGCTTTGGTGGCACAACCCTCGCCGCAAACGTGGTAAACGTCTGGATTTCTGGACTGATCCTCATTCCAGGGCAGAAGCGTAAAGTGTCGTGAGGGCTGACCTTCGTCAAAGCAAAACACGTTTCCCAAGGTAATCATCCACCAGTGGTTGGACTCGAGCTTAACAGTTCCGCAGATATTGCAAATAAACGACTCGTCCCATGCCATAGTGTCACTCCGAAGATTCCTGTGTACCCTTCCCAGCTAGATGCAGCAAAAGGATTTTCGTCGCTACTGGCAAGATCAAGAAATTACTGGGCGGCGCCGAAGTATGCTGCTGGGTTTCTCTAGGAAAATACAGCTATATATACGATAATTGAACCATCCGTGGAGTTATTACTTAATCTTTTGTGGTTGGCGGCTTCAGCGAGCCTGGGCGTGGGGCTTCTCTACTCCCGGCGGCGACACCGCAGCGCCTCGAAAGATTATATTCACTCCCATTCGGCGGCGTGGTTCTCCTACATCATCTTGGTCGCAATGTTGCTGCCCGTTATCTCCATGACGGACGACTTGCAGGCGATGGTGACGCCCGCGGATGGCGAACAGATCGTACGTCGATTTGAGTCGGCTGTCCCTAGCCACGCATCTGTGGATCTTCACCCGACGATGTTTCTGCAGGTGGGAAGCGGCTGGCTCGCTCCTGTCATCGAGGGTCTTCCGTTAGAAGCGGTTCGAGTTTTCTATCCTTCTTATTCCTGGCATCGGCGGACGACACAAGGTCGCGCTCCTCCTGCAAGCCTCTAGTCGCGGTCTCGCGACACGCTGAATTCTTATTCATTCCTTACCAGTTTATTATCCCTGTTCGGCTAGGCTCGTGATGAGGGCGTTGTAGGCGATCTGTTTCCGGCGCGATTGGCCCCGGGGCAAAGCATTTGATTGTGAAGGACAAGGAATCTCCATGAAGTTCTCCCGAACATTGCGTGTGGGAGTCTGCGTGCTTTTGTTGCTACGTTGGCAGCTTGCAACGGCGCAGACGCCAAACACGCCCATGACTCCGCTCACCATGCAGCAGGCGGTGGCGCTGGCTTTGCGCAAGAACCCCACATTGCTGGCCGCGCAACGGAACCTGGAATCGACGCGGTCGGAAGAAATTACTGCGGGGCTGCGGCAGAATCCAGTCTTCACGCTGAGTGGGGCCGACGTGACGTTGCCGGCCAACAACCCTGCCAGCCCGTATGCCTACACCGGCGACGTTTCCCGGCTCTTTGAGCGCGGACAGAAACGACGCTGGCGATTGGATAGCGCTCGCGCCGCCACCCAGGTTACGGAAAGCCAATACCGCGATTTGGAGCGGCAAACGGTTCTCGCGGTGAAGAATGCCTTCACCAATTTATTGCTGGCGAAGGCGGCCCTGAAACTCGCAGATAGCAATCTGACCAGCTATCGCAAGACCGTCGACCTGACGCATGTACGTCTGGAAGCGGGCGCGATAAGCCAGACCGATTTTGACCGCATCGATTTGCAGTTGGCGAGCTTCGAGTCAGACTACGAGAATGCCCAGGTCAGCCTGGTTCAGAGCAGCGACCAGTTGCAGCAGCTACTTGGCCTTGAAAGCCCGAGACGCGATTTTGCGATCGTCGGAACGCTGGATCCCCCGCAATTGAGCTTGTCGTTGCCGGATTTGGAGCAAAAGGCGCTGGCGGCACGGCCGGATTATCGCGCGGCGCAGCAATCGGTTCTGGTGGCAGATGCCAACGTGAAACTGGCGGACGCCAACGGTACCACCGATCCCACGTTCGACGCGGGATATACCCGGAGCGGCACCTACAATTCCGTGGGATTTTATGTCAGCATCCCGCTGCGGATTTTCGATCGCAACCAAGGCGAGAAGCAGGCGACGCGATTTACCGCGCAAGCCGATCGTTTTTCAGAGATTGCGGCTCGCAGCCAGGTACTCTCGGATGTCGATCAGGCCTGGGCGGCCTATCTGTCCGCACAGAAATTGGCCGAGCGCTATAACTCGCATTATGTGCAGGAAGCTGGAAATATTTTGAACAATCTGGAGTTTGGATATCGGCACGGCAGTTACACGCTGCTCGACTACCTGGATGCGCTGCACGATGACCGGCAAACCAACCTGGACGCATTGAATGCGAACGCGCAGGTGTGGCTGAGCCTTCATCAACTCAGCGACGCAACGGCAACGGAGATTGTCCCATGAGAAAGCTCCACATGTCCCTGGCAACAACTTTACTAGCGCTGTGCGCGGCAGGATGCAACTCGGATTCTGCGTCGAACACGCCACCGCCGGCGTCGAAGACCATTGTGCAAACGGTGGTTGTTCACTGCCAGAAAGTCGTCGACCAGATCAATATTCCAGCGCGCGTGGTTGCCAACCCGACGAAAGTGGTACAAGTGTTTCCTCCGCTAAGTGGACGCATGGTGCGGTTTTCCGTGCTGCCGGGACAAGCAGTCCAGGCCGGGCAAGTGATCGCTGTGTTGCAGAGCGGAGAGATTGCGCAGGCGCGGTCCGACTTCGAGAAAGCCAAAATCCAGGTGCTGCTCGCCGACCAGGCACTCAACCGCGGCAAGCTTCTGCTACAGCATGAAGTGATGGCGAAGGCAGACTATGAACAACTGGTCGCTGCAGATGAAGCGGCGCACTCGGAGCAGGAACGAGCACGGCAGCTGATTCATGAACTGGGTTTCTCAGAAAACAACAATAGCGATGAAGCTCCAATCCGCGCTCCGATCAGCGGAGTGGTTCTCGATACCGGTACGGCTGTTGGAGAATGGCAGCGTTCGCTTGACAATGCGACTCCGTTGGCCACCATCGCAAATCTGGATCATGTCTGGGTCTTGGGAGATGCCTACCAGAGCGATTTGGCCAGTATTCGAGTGGGTCGGCCGGTGACGGTGAAGTTTCCGGCGTATCCGGATTTATCGCTGGCGGGCAAGATCGATAACCTGTCGCAGTCGCTGGATGCAACTACGCTGGCGGTGAAAGTGCGCGTGGTACTGGCGAATCCGCAGATGAAGCTGAAGCCGCAGATGTTCGCCAACATTCTGGTGGACCGCTCTTCGACAGAGGGATTTCTTGTGCCGTCCGCAGCGCTGATTCACGAGAACAACTTCGATTCTGTTTTCGTCCAGACTTCTCCGGGCCAGTACGAACGACGCCCTGTAAAAGTAGGCCAGATGCAGCAGCAGAACGTTGTGGTTGTGAGTGGGCTGCGCGATGGCGATCAGGTTGTGACACTCGGGGCGGCGTTGTTGCGCGCGCCTGCGGGAGAGTGACGCATGGGCGGACTGATTCGAAAACTCATCGAATACCGTGTCATCGTAATCGTGATTTTTGTTGCCATGCTGCTGGTCGGCGGATATGCGTGTACCCAGCTTGATATTGAGGCCTATCCAGATCCTTCGCCGCCGCTGGTAGAAATCATCACGCAAAACCCGGCATGGTCTGCGGAAGAGATGGAGCAGCAAGTCACGATTCCGGTGGAAAATGCCGTGTACGGCTCTCCGCATCTGGAACAAGTGCGTTCCATCAGTATTTTTGGCCTGAGCGACGTGAAGCTTTATTTCAGCTTCGACAGCGATTACTTCCGTGACCGCGAGGAAGTGCTGTACCACCTGCAGACCCTGACATTGCCCAATAACCTGCAGCCGACGCTCTCGCCCACGTCGCCGATCGGTGAAATTTATCGCTATATTTTGACGGGGCCGGGGTATTCGCTGAATGAACTGAAAGCGACGCAGGACTGGCTGGTCACGAGAGAAATCAAGCAGGTCCCCGGCATTATCGATGTGACCACGTTTGGCGGAACGACGCGGCAATACCAGGTGGTCGTAGACCCAAGTAGTTTGCTGGCACACAACGTGACATTGACCCAGGTGGTGAATGCCGTTCAGAACAGCAATGCCAATGTCGGCGGGGACTATTTGGCATTGGGCGCGCAGAATCTGAACGTGCGTTCCATTGGACTGCTGAAGACGGTCGACGATATTGGGGCCATCGTGGTTGCTGAGCACAACAACGTTCCTGTGCTGGTGCGCGACGTGGCTACGGTGAAAAAGGGTTTTCAGCCGCCGTTAGGGCGTATAGGACACAACAACGACAGCAATGTTGTGGAGGGAATTGTTTTGCTGCAAAAGGGCGAGCAATCCCTGCCGGCGTTGCGGGCTCTAAAGCAGAAGGTCTTGCATTTGAACCATGGCAACCTGCTGCCGCCGGGGATGCAGATCCAACCCTATTACGATCGCACCAACTTGATTCACATCACGACCGACACGGTCGAGCACATTATTTTGACAGGACTGATTCTTGTCACCCTGGTCCTCGTGGTGACGATCGGGGACTTCCGAACTACGCTGCTGACGACCCTGACCATCCCGTTCTCGGTGCTGTTTGCCGTTACTCTGATGGTTTTGACGAACCACTCAGCCAACCTAATATCGATCGGGGCAATTGACTTCGGCA
>JAJYBW010000269.1 GCA_021778815.1 Acidobacteriota bacterium
GTGTCAGTCTTTCAGATTCCGTCACCATTGCGAATAGGGTTCACCGTTGCTGCCAACCAGGTCGGAACCGCTGTGGACATCGTTGATGCCGGTCTGCGATTGATCGACACTGGTGTAGGCGTCCGATTGGTCCGCATTCCAGGTGGTGCTGCTGTGGGTCATTGGGTCGACGGGAAGAGACTTGAGATAGCCGGCCTGTACCAGGTCATCGAGCGACTGCGGAGCGGCCTCTTTATCCTCCGTATATTGCTCGATGGCATCGCGCATGGTGTGCAGGTCTTCGCGCAGGGCTGCTTCTTTCGCGCTGCGGATAGCGGAGATGAAACTGGGAACGGCAATCGCCATGAGGACCGCCATGATGGCCATGACGACCATCAGCTCGACCAGCGTAAACCCCCGCTGTCTGCCAGATGGCTTTTCCGCCGTCGCCAATGGATTCCAGCGACGTCGTTGGAAGAGCCTGGTGCGGGATTGGCCCGGCATTGATTGTTTCGCGGCTACCATGTGTTGTACTTTGTCCCGTCCAGGGCTGTCCCGTCAGAGGCGGAGTGCACGTCGAAAACATCCTGCCCGCCCCAGGAATCGCTATCCGGATCATCCTGCATGGAGCGCAGCACCCAATCTTTTTTCCCTGTCATTGGATCGATTGGAATCTGGCGCAAAAACTTCACCTTCTTGCCTTGCACGTCCACGCCGTTGACCAGGGTATCCATGTCCGGCGGGTAGCCATTGCTGTCAATCGAAACCTGAAAGGCCTTGCGATCTGCCGCGTCCTTGTACTTGTCGATGGCACGCCGCATGGTCCAAAGTTCGTCGCGAAGAACTTGCTCTTTTTGCCGCTGAATCTGAAAGCGTGCGATCGGATAGGCCACCGAGGCCAGAATCGCAAGGATGGCCACCGTTACGATCAGCTCCACCAGGGACAAGCCCTGCTCGCCGCGTCGTGCGATCGCATCGACCGCGTGATTTGGTGAAATCCCAGGTCTCAAAATCGAGACCTGGGGCACCCATATGTCGCTCTGGTTGCCGCGGTTCGCACCCATCCTATTCGACTCCATGGCGAAGCGCTCCCTACTTCTCCAGCTTACTGCACATGGACGATAGCTGGGGAGCCCGCAAGCACGGGCAGGATCGCTTGCGCGCTGTTGCGTGCGGCTGCTTTGGTCACCTGCACGGTGGCATCGCCGGGGGCCTTGGCCAGGAATGTCAGGGTAACCAAGTTGCCGTTGCCGGTGATGCCTTTCACGCCCGGTGGACGCGAGGTGCTGATGGTGACATCGCCATTACCTTCATCCCGATGCACAGTGGCCGTGGTCTGGCCGTCTTTCGCCAGCAGGTTGCCGGTGTCGACGTTGATCAGCTCAAGAACTTTGGGGTCGTAGTGCAGTTGCGTCGGCACAGAGAAAACATCATTGCCTCCGGTCAGGTCCATCTGCATCTGGAATGTGCTGCCGACTTTATGCACGCTCTGTTGCGGCGCGAACGAAAGCGTCATCGGAGACCCCGCAGCCGCAGGCGCCGGACTTTCTCCGGCGGTTTGCATATTCTGCGCCATCTGAGATACCGCTTGATTCGCCGCTTGGGCAGCGCCCACCGGCGGGGTGCTCGGCTCAAATGTCAGCGCGCCGTGACCGGTGCGGGTGATCAAAGCCGAAGAAACATCCGGGGTCTGCGGCACCTGGCGCAGGCTGACATTTGTTCCCGTTCCAGTATCGATGGTGCGCAGGTTCAGGGGGCTCAAATCAATGCCGCGAACCAGATGAGGAATCAGCACGAAGACGATTTCGTCGTTCACCGTTTCCGTTTGTTGCGAGCTGAACAGATACTTGATGAGCGGAATCTCTCCCAGTCCCGGCGTGCCTCCGACGGTCAAACTTTCGGAGTGCTGCAGGATGCCGCCCAGCAGGTTGGCCTGGCCTTCTTTCATGCGGATGACCTGCTGCAAATCCTGCTGTCCGATGACCGGCTGCTCAATTCCACCCAGGTTGCTGTAGCTGGTGATGTTGGAGACGACGATGTGAAGCTTCATGGAAACGTCGCCGTCGTAGTGGATGGTGGGCTGCATTTCAATATTCACGCCGACGTCGATATACGAAAACTGCGTGCTGACCAGCGGACTGATGCCGGCTGCGGCGATGCCGGCACCGGGAGAGAACGAACCGGTGGCGATTGGAACTTTGGACCCGATCTTCAGCGTCGCCTTTTCGCCATCGACCGCGCGAATTTGCGGGTTTTGCAGGACGCGCGTGTCGGAGTCCGTGAGCAGCATGTTCAACGTGGCTGCGCCGATGCTGATGCCAAAATTCGTGGCGTTCAAATTGCCCAGATCGTTCACCGTAAGGCTGCCCGTTGTGCCTGTTGTGGGTGTAGTCCCCGTGGTTGGTGTCGTGGCCGATGTCGTTGCGGCGGTGGAGCTTTGCAGCTGAACGCCGATCGAACCGGGCAACTGCAGACCAATATTGCGCAGCAGGTCCTTATTCACTTCCAGGACGGCAATATCGACGACCACTTCCGGCTTGGCCTTATCCAAATCGTCGATGATCTTCTGCGCCAGCAGCAGCTGATCCGGAGTGCCGCGCATCACGATGGCATTCTGGCTGGGCACCGCCTGCATTTTTACCGTTGTGTCCATCAGGTTGCGGACGGCATTCAGCACTTCATTCAGATCGTTGGCCTGGGTTATGTTTCCCAGATAAAACGTCTGCACCGCCTGCGCTTCCAGCTCGGTGCGTTTCGTGCGCGTATCCGCAGCCACAAAGATGGTGTCAGAGGTGACGGGACGCCAGAATGTCTGTGATACGAAAGCGACGCTCCGAAGAGCGTCGGCTAGCGTCACCCGATCGAGATCGATCGGGATTCGCTTGGAAGTGTAGTCGGGGTCGAACAGAACGTTGATGCCGGCGAGCTTGCCGATGGTTTTGTAGATTTCCTTGGTGTCGGCCACCATGTGAATGGTCAGCGGCTCATCGGAAAGCGGCTTCAAATGTAGCGGACCGCCCAGGTCCTGAAGTTGCCGCTGGTTGGCCGCGGAGTTGAGGCTTGAGTGATCCGATTCCGCCGCGGGGGCACTGGACCCGTTGATCTTGGCGCGGGTGCGGTCCGCCTCTTGGCGTGCTTGCTCGTACGTTGGATCAATTTCCAGGGCACGCAGAAAATCTGTCAAGGCGTCGTTCAGTTGCCCTTGATCGCGCAGCTTTTTGCCCAACTCGACGTATTGCGCCGCCGCCTGGAAGCGAAGCCGGGAATAGGCTTCCTTGTACTCCATGTCCTTGGGCTTTGCCAGCCATGCCTGACGGTAGTTCTGGTAGGCCGTGATGTAGTCTTCGCGAATTTCAGCCTGCCTGCCCTGCTTGAAATATTTCTTGGCGGCGTCCGCGTGTAGCGGTGAAAATGTGCCTTGGATCGCGAATGCGACCAGAATCAAGCAAAGCCAGCCGAACAGGCGCACGAAACGTGAGAGGGGCAAACCAGGGTGCGCGCAGGACGACGAAGCGTCGGTGGGACATGCGAGCGGGTGCGAACTTGCGGCGATATCAAAATTCCGATCGCGAGAAAGAGTAAAAGGCATGAATTCTGCGCATCCCGGCATTGTTAACAAACTCGAACGACCAGCGACTGTTTCGCTCAAGCCAATGCAGCGGTTCGTTACCATCACTATACCATTGGGAGGTCGGACTGGCGGGGCCTGCCGCCCGTTATCGACTGGCGTCACGAGTGGCGTAATTTGCGTGCTAGCATGAGAAATTGCAGCGACTTTTGTGGCGTCGAAGGGGTTGAGGCCCGCTCCTGATAACCCTAGGTCGCAGGAGCCTGCAAACCCGCTAGTTTTCTTCGCATTCGCGTGAAGCGGAAAACGTTCAATCATGCCACGCCCAACTACCAATTTGATTCCAAATCCGCCGAAGAAGCCCAAGCCGCGGGATCCTGTCGCCTCCGGTGAGAGAGATGCGGCCCAGAACCGCCAGGCTGGCCACAATTATTTTTTGTTGGAAAAGTTTGAGGCGGGTGTGGTGCTGCGCGGAACGGAAGTGAAGTCGATTCGCGAAGGCAAGGCGAATCTGCGCGATGCCTACGGCCTGGTCAAGGATGGGGAAGCGTTTTTGCTGAATCTGCATATTGGGGCGTACTCCCACAGCGGGTATAGCAGCCACGAAGAGATGCGCACGCGCAAGCTGCTGTTGCACGGCGAGGAAGTGCGCAAGCTGCTGGGCAAGGTGCAGCAGAAGGGGCTGACGCTGATTCCGACTCGGCTGTACTTTCGCAACGGCCGCGTGAAATGTGAGATTGCCGTGGCCAAAGGAAAGCAAAACTGGGATAAGCGGGAGACCGAGCGACGCCGCGAAGACGACCGTGATGCGCGGTCTGCCATTGCGGCCAGCAAGCGCCGCAACGCATAGCGAAGAATCGTCGCCGGATGAAATTTGAAAGGAACAAAAAATTCTTATGAAAACGAATGTGAAGTTTGAATCTCTGAAGTCTCTTGAGGCTGAAATCCTGGTGGTGCTGGCTACGGACGCCTCTACCTCGAAGGACAAGAACGCCGCAGCCGAGCCGGTGTTGCTGACGAAGGATGCGACGGTTGCGGGCGCCGATAAACCGGCGTTACAAAGCGGTGAATTTTCCGCGACATGGTGCGAGACGCTGCTGCTGTACGGGCCGGCGGAGTTGAAGGCGAAGAGGCTGCTGATTGTCGGCGTGGGGAAAGCTGCAAAGCTTTCGCTGGCGGAAATTCGCAAGGCTGCGGGATCTGCGGTTCGTTTTGCCAAGCCACGAAAAATTCGCCAGGTGACGTTTGTGCTGCCGGAATACGAGGGGCTGGATCTGGCCGAAGCCGCGCGGGCGGCGGTGGAAGGCGCGTTTGTTGGGGACTTCGATCCGGATACGTATAAATCTGACCGCAAGGATCGCTCGATCGAGCAGTTCACGGTGGTGGCGCCTGCCAGCGCGGATAAAAAATCGGTGGAGGCGGCATTCCGCGAAGGCGTGATCCTCGGGGAGTCGCAGAATTTTACGCGTGCGCTGGTGAATGAGCCGGGGAATAAGCTGACACCGACGATTTTAGGAGAGCGGGCTGCGGCGATGTGCAAAGAGCAGGGATTGCCCTGCGAGGTCCATAGCACAGAGAAGATCCAAG
>JAJYBW010000270.1 GCA_021778815.1 Acidobacteriota bacterium
AGATTTGTTTTCGATCGAGCGATCCGTCGCGTCATCCATCTGTCGAAGGCGAGTCCGTTCCAATAATCCAGGCTCTCCGTCCAGGGTGAAGGGTAGAGGCCAAATCGCGCCAGTCCCGCCAGTGCCCCATGAATCCATGGAAATGTCTGGACGTATTGGTGCGGCAGGCCCTCCCGCTGAAGCCGGCGCCAGGGATAGGTGGAATAGACGGTGTCGAGATAGTCGTAGCGGCGGAGTTGATGCGCGAGTTCGAAATGGTGGAAGACACCAAAAACAGCTTGAGATACGCGCACTGCTGCTCCGTTTGGGAAAGCTGAAGCCGGACGCAATCCCACTCAAGCCAAAAGACGGCTTGAATGGGGCACCAGCCTTGCACCTAAAGTATCAGGATGCAAGGCGGAGTGAAGAATCCATACGATAGTGGGATCGTGAAGATTGCCATCACCCTCTGGATTCTTCACTCCGCTCTGCTCCGCTCAGAATGACTCTTCTCATTTGAAATGCAGAATCTACGTTGCAGATCAATGCGAGACCGCGTAATAGCCTTGCCGGGCCTGCACCTTGAGCGGCTGGCCATTCTGCTGACACGCGACGCGAATATGCCGATAGCTGCCATCCTGAACGGGATTGGAAGGAGTATAGGTCGCCTGGTATTCGGTGCGAAGCTGGCTCTCGATGGCGTCGAATGCAGCCGGGAGCTTCTTTCCGTTTTTTCCGATGGGAAATACTGCGCCGCCCGTCGCTTCCACCAGTTTGCGCATGGCGCCGTCGCTGGAAAAATCGAGCGTACCGTAGAATCCTGGATCGCTGATCAGCAAAACGTACACGACAGCGTCGGCTTTCTGTGCAGCTTCAATCGCGGATTGCAACTTTTCTTCGCTGCCTTCATCCTGGCCGTCCGTCAGCAACACCATCGCCTTGCGGCCCGACTCCTTTCGCAGCTTGTCATTCGAGGCCAGATACACGGCGTCGTAGAGCAACGTGCCTTTCGGTTTGGTGATCGAGGGCAGCGTGCCGTTGGCATAGTTGCCGGAACTGGAGTTGATCTGCGCTGCGTCGAGCGCCCTTTCCAGATCGTCGGGATTGCTGGTCCAGTCGGCCAGCAGGTCGGCGGTCACGTCAAAAGAAATCAGGAAGGACTCGTCCGTGGGTCGCAGGATGCGGTGCAGAAAAGCGGAAGCCGCCTTCTGCTCAGCGGGCAAAACTCGCTGCTGGCTCACACTGGTGTCGAGCAGGATACCAATCGACAGCGGCAGATCGGTTTGGGCGGTAAAACTCTTCAGTGTCTGCTGTTTGTCATCCTCAAACACATTGCAATCCGCTCGGGTCAGATTTGGGACCAGTTTGCCGGACTTGTCATGAACGACAAAAAAGAGGTCCACCAGGTTGACGCTGACGCGCAGGGTGGTGATTCCGGTTGGAGGCCGGGATTGGAGGGTATCGGGCTTCGCCGGCGGCGGAGCGGGTTCTGCCGGGGAGGGGGTGGGCTGAGGCGATGCCGCACTTGGCTGCGAACTGTGTTGGGACAGGGTCGGGGCGGCTGGCTGAAACTCCGGCTGCGCGGGGGCTGGTTGTTGCAGGGGAGGCGGATTTAACTCCCCCTGTCCAGGCGGCGCATCCGGCTGCGGAGCCAACTGCCCCCGAACCGGCGGAGCGGCCAGCGTCAGCAGGCTGAATCCCAAAAGCAGAAACGCGAGCCGCAGGGGCCGGAGTGCCCGATTGCTTCCGCTTCGATGGCAACCACTCAAGACTGATTCCCCTCTTTGCAGGCTGGGTTGCAACCCACCGGAGCGCGGCAACAGCGCCGGGCTTCCCAGACCGCGCCCCCCCCCATCCAACGGAGTTTGCGGCAGTTTCATGCACCACTGACAACTCTGCTGGGCACTTTCTGCTTCCCACCGTACAATGAAAAGAACAAGAACGGAAGACAACCCGAGCAGAAATCTAGAATAGACGCGAAACGAATGCGGTCAGGATATTTCATGATTGGAAGTAAAAGCTTTGCCCGGCTCTCCTGCAGAAATTACGTGAAATTGGGAGTCTGGTTATTCGCCTGCCTGCTTTGGATTGCGGGATCCCAGGTCAAAGCACAGGATGCCGCGCAGACGGCGCCCAACGCGTCTGGTACAGAGACAGCGGACGCGGGACAGGATGCCACGAGTGCCCCAACGCCCCAGCAACCATCGGGAGGCAATCCGTCCCCATCCTCGCTGAAGCTGCACCAGCTGCTGCAGAATGTGACGCCGGGAGAAGGGGCACCGCCGGCGAGCACCAGCAGTTCAGGCGCTCCCACTGCGCCGGGACAACCGGCCGCAACCCCCACGCAGCAGCCAGCTCCGCCGTCCAATGTGCCGCCTCCGGTGATGCCTCCCAAGGGACAGGGCCCATCGGTGGCTACGTACACCTTGCGGACGCGCGTCAATTTTGTCCTTGTGCCGGTCACGGTGAAGGATTCCCATGGAGCGATTCTTCCTGGGCTGACGCATAACGACTTTCAAATCTACGAGGATGGGGTGCAGCAGCGGATCACCTTCTTCACGGAGGACCCATTCCCCCTTTCAGTGGCGTTTGTCATCGATCAAGATTTGCCTGCGGACACGATGAAGAAGGTGAACGAAGCCCTGGCTGCATTTCAGGGAGCTTTCGCGCCTTATGATGAGGTTTCTGTCTATACCTACGCCACCCACGTTAGCCAGGTGACGGGATTTACCGGAGCGCAGAGTCCGCGCCTGACGGCGACACTGCAGAGGGTAAAGTCTCCGGGCCGCTATATGGAGGTGCCGAGCAATACTGGCCCCATGGCGGAAGGCCCCACCATCAACGGGCAGATGGTTGATCCGAATGTGACCCCGACGCACGATGGCAACTTTATCGGCATCATTCCGAAAGAGAACTATGTGCTGAACGACGCCATTCTGCGCGCTGCAACCGACCTTTCGCAGCGCGGACGGGGACGGCGCAAGATGATCTACGTGATCAGCGACGGCAAGAACCAGGGCAGCACCGCCTCGTATAAGGAAGTGATTCGCTACCTGTTGACGAATCAAATTGCGGTGGATGGAACATTGGTTGGCGACTCGGCTCTGCCGGTGTACGGCTTCCTGGATCGCTTCCATATTCCATGGCAGATGGCGGACAATCTGCTGCCGAAATATACCAGCGCCACGGGCGGAATTCTGGATGCAGAGATTTCCCGCAACGCCATCGAGGCTAGCTTCGCTCGCGTCGCCGGTCAGGTTCGCAACCAGTACACGCTAGGCTATTACAGCCACATTTCTGTGCTTGACAGCCGCTTCCGCAAGATTGAAGTGCGGGTGCTGCTGCCGAATGTCACCGTGGTGGCCAAACAGGGCTATTACCCGACGGCAACAGCTAGCCAGTAGCTCGAGATGAGCGCAACGGCGACGACGACCGTCCTGGGCCTAAGCGCAGCGATTATCTGGGGTGCGGCGGATTTCAGCGGCGGCATTGGCGCGCGGTATTTCCGTGTCTACTGGCTGCTTGCCATTTCGCACGCCTCCAGCCTGATTGCGCTGGTGCTGCTCGCCGATCTGCTGCATCAACCGCTGCCGGATGCGCGCATTCTGACCTACGGCCTGATCTCCGGTTTGGCCGGTGGTATCGCGCTACTGGTGTTCTACTACGCGCTATCGCAGGGCAGCATGGGAACTACCGCGGCAGTTACGGGATTACTGACGGCAGCGCTTCCGGTTGTATTTTCGATGACGACAATCGGGGCACCCAGCCGTCGCCAACTCCTCGGATTCGTGTTGGCCGCGGGAGCCATCTGGTTGATCAGCAGTCCCTCCGGTTCCAACGAACAAGTTGTCGAAGGCCAGAGAAAAAAGCTGACGCTGGCAGTGATTTCGGGGATTGGTTTCGGCATTTTTCTGATCGCCCTGCGCCAAGCCAACGGCGGTGGACTGCTCTGGCCGCTGGCGGCCTCGCGTGTCGGAAGTCTGGTGTTGGCAATTGCCGGCGGACTCATCCTGAGTCGCGACCAGTTCGTCGTAGAGCCGGAACCGCCGTCGGCGTCACATCTGCAATCTTCAGGCTCCATGCAGCGCACGGTTCGCAGACGCTGGATGATTGGGATTGGTTTGGCGCTGATAGCCAGCGCGTTCGATACCGGCGGCAATTTCTTGTTTGTCGCCGCAACGCGCATTGGCCGGCTGGACGTTGCCGCGGTGCTTTCTTCGCTCTATCCCGCTTCGACCATCCTGCTGGCCGTTTGGCTGTTAAAGGAGCGAACGAATCGGCGTCAGGCGCTTGGAATGACGGTCGCATTGGTCGCGGTCGCGCTGATTTCCTGACGGACGTTTCTGCGCGGATTATGTGCCGCGACCGGGAAGGGCTGCTCATCCTTCTTCTGCCGAGTCGGAAACTGCCTCCGCTTGCGCGACTGAGCGAATTTCTGCGCGCTGACCGGCCCACTGCAGCGGCGACGCGCGGCGCAGAACCATGGCGCGGGCTTCCTCCGCCAGCAATTTCATCCCGACCATGGAGAGCGAAAACAGATTGGGGTAACGATGTTTCACCTTCCAGCGAAGCTCTCGCTGGGTGCGGGTGGTGCCGTGTTCCGACTCGATAAATTGCGGCAAGTCTTCCAGCGGCGTACCGTCGCGCACTGCATTTCGCACCAGTTCCATGTAGGCGAGAGAGTCGACAATTTCTCCAGCAATCCTGTCGTGGACATCCGGCGCGATCAAACCATATTGCAGTTTGAAGTTGTTGAGTTTATCCAGACTGGCGTACATGGTTTTGACGATTTGCTCGCGGCTCAGCAAATCGGTTTCGTAATTCAAAATGAACTCCCACGATGGCGCGGAGAAGTGGCGGATGTGATCTTGCAGCGAATCGGCCAGCCGCTTCAGGCCGAATTGTTCCGGATGCTCGAAGGCGCGGCTGGCGGGATCGAGAAACGGAGCCAGGGGTGCGACGAAGTAGCACAGGCGCTTATCGCAATCGCAGGCCTGGTGAATCTCTTCGCAGAAATCGATGTTGCGCATCGCGCTCTCGTAGGTCTGGTGGGGCAGGCCGACCATAAAAAAGATGTCGAGCTTTCTGCAGCCATGGTCGAGTGCCGATCGCACCAGCTGAATGATCTCCTGATTGG
>JAJYBW010000271.1 GCA_021778815.1 Acidobacteriota bacterium
GGCAGCTTTGCTCCGGCATTGCTGTCGGATTATTGGCCGCCTGAACAGCGCAATCGCATCCTGACCATGTTCTATCTCGCGCTGCCGATCGGCGCGGCGCTGGGTTACATTCTAGGCGGAACGCTCGGGCAAGCCTACGGATGGAAGATGCCGTTTTATGCAGCTGCCGCTCCGGGCCTGCTGGTGGTGTTGCTGGTATGGATTTTTCTGCGCGAACCTGCGCGAGGAGCTTCCGAGCCGCTGGCGATCCGTCCCGATTGTGCGACCCTCGCCGGCCTGACCCAGAACGCTGCCTACTGGACGGCGACGCTGGGAATGGCGATGATGGTCTTCACCCTCGGCGGCATCTCCGTTTGGATGCCGACCTTCCTCTATCGCTACGGACACTATTCGCTCGCCGGCGCCAGCCAGATTCTCGGCGCAATCACTGTAGTCGATGGCATCCTGGGGACCTGGCTGGGTGGATGGTTGGCGCAGCGATGGCTGCGGCGCAACAAGGCTGCACTTTATCTGCTCTCTGCGTGGAGCATGCTGTTGGCCGCGCCGTTTGCAGTACTGGTTTTCTACGGGCCACGTGCAACCATGGTGCCGTGCCTCGCGGTAGCGGAATTTATGCTGTTCCTGAATACCGGGCCGTTGAACGCAGCCATAGTGAACGCGGTCGACGCCCCGATTCGCTCGACGGCCATTGCGATTGAATTATTCGCCATTCACGCGCTCGGCGATGCGCCCTCTCCTCGAATCATCGGCTGGGTTTCCGATCATTCTTCACTGCGAGAGGGCCTGGCCATCACGCTGATCACGCTGCTGATCTCCGCCCTGCTGATTTTCGCGGGTGCGAAGTATGCTCCCGAGATCGATGCAGCGGCTGTCTGAACGCAGCATTACAAAATGCCTGCGCATCTGCACCCGACAGACTTACATGCTGGGAGCCATTGGAGTGACTCCAGACACTGGCATATCTTGCGTTAGTAGCAGACTGAAACTAGATCCGGCCATACTCGGATTAGGATCGAGCGCTACCGCCGTGAAAATGCCGCCGGCAGCAATCGGTAGACCCTTCGAGCCGGTATCGATAACAACTGTAGATGGCTGGCCTGTCGGGGTGACACGGATCTCATATGTTCCCGCAGGCACGGCCAGATAGCTCGTCACCGTACCAAATGAAAAATTACTAAGGGTCGGCGTTACCGGGTTTTTAGGGTCGTTAATAACGACTCCGGGAGCTGTTACATAAACGTCGACATTCCCGGCTGTTACAGCCCCGTGAACAACTCGAATCTTAAAATCTCCGCTCATCGGCGGAGTCAGGTCATCGTTCTCAATCTTTGCCTGCAGGGCAGTGGGAGTATTCAGCGCAACGACTGTGTAGTACTGATTCTTAGTGAATGTCTGACTGGCGCTCAGCAGCGCGGAAGAATCCTTTCCTGCGGCGAATACCTGCACGGAACGGCTGCTTCCCGCGTGGACCTTCGCATAGCTGCTGCTGGCGTTTCCAAACGCCAGGTTCTGGGCTGCAAAGTCGGAGCCCACCTCTACATCGACATTAGGCGCTCCTGCGGAAGCGTGAATCACCTTCACGTAGGAATAGGTGCTGCTTCCACACCCAGTCAGTGAGATGATGGCTGCGATTGCCGCGGGTAGAACAACACGAGAACATGTTTTGAGTAGGTTCATAACTTCCTCCGCATCCAATATCCACTAGAAGTTCTAAGGTAAAAAGAGGTGAGATTTGGCAATATTCAGCTTACTTAAAATCAAAAATTAGACTGTTGATTGAGTAAACAATGGGTAGTGATGGCGTGCATTCATGCAATTTATTAGCTCCGATAGAAAGTCGACCAGTGGCAGCGGGGAAAGGGTTTCCCCCTCTCTTGCTCTCTGATCCGCCTCAAAATAGGAATGGGTCGGCGAAAGTCTTGCCACGGAAGAATTCCAGCGCCAATCGTAGCGGAATCGGCATACTAGAGGAACATGTCTTTGCTTCTCGCCTTACTTCTTCATGGTCGAATTTTGTTCGCGATTTTTGCGTGGGTCATCGCGGCGGCGTGGTTGTCGCGCGTGATACCGGCGCTGTGGATGCTGCCGCGGGTTCCAAATCTCTTGCGGGACGCGGGCCAAACCACAAGCCCTCCAGATAAAGAAGCGGCCTGGCCATCGGTCACCGTGATTGTTCCGGCAAAAGATGAGGCGGCCGCGATTGCCCAGGCCCTGCGCAGTTTGGTGGACTGCGACTATCCCAGGCTGCAGATCGTCGCTGTCGACGATCGTTCGACCGATGCAACCGGCCAGTTGATGGATGAGGTTGCGGCGTTACCTGAGTCGCATGGCCGCTTGCGCGTGCTGCACGTCAAGGATCTGCCGGACGGATGGCTGGGGAAACCCCATGCCATGGCGCTTGCCGCAGAAGGTTCCACCAGCGATTGGCTATTGTTTACCGATGCCGATGTCATCTTCGATCCTCGCGCGATTCGCCTTGCGATCCAGTTCGCGGAGAAGAGTCATGGCGACCACATGGTGTTATATCCCACGCTCATCTTGCACGGTGTTGCCGAGAAAATGCTGATCGGATTTTTTCAAAGTGTATCTGCGCTGGCAGGTCGGCCATGGAAGATTGCCGATCCCAAAGCAACCAAGGATTACATTGGCGTCGGCGCATTCAACCTGATTCGTCGGCCCGTGTATGAGGCGCTGGGCGGCTACTCGGAGTTGCGCATGGAAGTGCTCGAAGATATGCGCCTGGGATTTCGCGCCAAGCGCGGGGGCTATGCCCAACGCGTTGCCTTCGGCAAAGATCTGGTGCGCATTCGCTGGGCTGAAAGTGCGTGGGGAATTCTGAATAACCTGACGAAGAATCTTTACGCCACCTTTCGCTTTCGCGCGTCACTGCTGCTCGCGGCCTGCGCCGGGATGCTGGCGATGTGCCTGACACCGTTTGTCGCGCTGTACTTTCCCGGGCCTGCACAGTGGGCCGCTATCGTCACGCTGTCCGTGCTGTTGTTGCTGAATCTTCACTATTGGCGGTTGACCGATATTCCGCCGGTCTATCTGGCGCTGTTTCCTGTGGCCGCGTTGTTGTTCGTCGGAACACTGCTGCGTTCGATGATTTTGGTTGTATGGCGCGGCGGTGTGCTCTGGCGGGGAACCTTCTATCCGCTGAAAGAACTGCGGCGACAGGCGGGTCCGCTTTGGTAAATGTACTTAGTTGCCGCGATGGTGAAAGTAAACGCCATATTGGCCGCCTACGCCGTTGCGGGAACTGAACCCCTGACCGCCACTTTCGGCGGAAAAACTTTTCACCAGCTGCGGGTTGGGATGGAATTTCGGCTTGCCGCCATGGAGCTGCTTGGCCGAGCTGAACACCATGTCGGCACGTCCCTGAATGGGATGAATCTTGCCGCGAATCTGAATGGTTTGACCAACGAGATGATCGAGATCGCCAACCGACTTTGAGTTCTCCGTGGAACTGATGATGAAAAAATGGCAATCCGCATCGGAGGTTTCGGGGCTGCACACGTCGAGAACTTTGATCTCATCCCCTCCATCCACCACGCGATACACGTGGGCCTCCACACAAACATTTTTATGCAGATGTTGCAGCGCCTGCTCGGGCGGTATGCACGCAGGCTTAGCCACGGCGGCAGAGCAGAACAGCAGAAAAACGATGGGCACACTCAGCAGGATCGGCGCACGCATAGGGGAATGTCTTTCGCTTCAATTGCAGAGAATTCTGTTGCCTAGATTATGATCCCATCGCGCCATCGTTTCCACCCAGAAACGCGCGGACGTGGACAAATGGAGTTGCTTCAGGAAACGCTGGCCGCTCCATACAGGCGATCGAGCACGGTTTTCACGGCGCGCTGCAGGCTGGCGGCAAGGGCGTCAATGTGACGTTCTTCTGTCAGGTAGCTGATGACCATCATGCGCAATACGCTGCGGCCGCGCACTCGCGTGGTGGAAATCCACTGCTCGCCCTGCTGCGTAATTTCCGCGGCAATGGCATGATGCAGGCGCGCAATTTCTTCTTCCGGCAAGGCCAGTTCTCGTGCCGCGCGGACGCGAAAATTCAAAATCGTCAGGCGGCGCGGTGTCGCCAGGTCGAACGCGCCCGTCTCCAGGACGCGCGACTCCATATAGCCTGCCAGTCGAAGCTGTGAGTCGATCAGATGCTCATACGATTGGCGGCCATGAACCCGCAGCGTCAGCCACAGCTTCAAAGAATTCATGCGGCGCGACCATTGCGCCGACACTCGAAAATTGTCTGGAAGGGAACTGTTCGCAGCTCGCGGCAGATAGCTGGTGTCGAGGCCAAAGGTCGGCTCCAGCAAGGCAGCGTGACGCGTCAGCAAAACGCCGGCGGCAAACGGCATGGCCAGCCATTTGTGCGGATCGATGGTGATGGAGTCCGCTAGTTCGATACCTTCCACGAGTGAGCGATGCTGGTTGGAGAAAACCACTGCTGCACCGAATGCCCCATCCACGTGAAACCAGAGATTCTGTTGGCGCGCCAGCGCCGCCAGCGCGGGTAGGGAATCGACCGCGCCCGAACTTGTCGTCCCCGCCGTGCCGACGATGGCCAGCGGCTCGAACCCGGCACTCCGGTCGGCGGCAATCGCCTTTTCGAGCGCGTGTGCATCCATTTCGGCGGCTTCATTCACGGGAATACGCCGCAGTGCTTTGCGGCCCAGACCCAGCAGGCCCAGCGATTTTTCCAGCGAATGATGTGCCTCCGACGAGGCATAGACGATGGGCTGCTTGCCCAGTCCGATGAGACCGTTGTCGGCTGCCTGCGGGTAGCGCTGAGTCAGTGCAATCGCGAGCGCGCTTAGGTTCGCCTCCGTGCCTCCGCTGGTAAATGTCCCGCCGTACTGGTTCTCGCGCCAGCCGACTCGTTCCGCGATCCAGCCGAGGGTTTGCTGTTCAATCCGCGAGGCCAGTTGCGAGCGCGCCAGCGAAGCCAATTGCGGATTCAGCGCAGCAACCAGGGCCTCCGCCAGCACCGCCATATAAGTAGGCGTGGGATTGGTCAGGCCAAAATAATTTGCGCTGGGAACATGAAATCCCTGATCGATCATCTGCGAGCAGATGTCGTCGAGGACAGTCGCGG
>JAJYBW010000272.1 GCA_021778815.1 Acidobacteriota bacterium
GCAAGCTACCGTGGGCCGCGAGCTTTTTCTTGACGAGTTTCGCGAAATCGCACGCGCAACTGGCCGGCCGATAACCTGGACCGCGCTCTTGGCCGATATGATGGGTCCAGGATCGCATAAAGCGCTGCTTCAGCGCTCACGCGAAATCGCCAAAGAAGGACTTCCGGTCATTCCGCAGGTAACGTGCCGGCCGCTGAATTTCGAGTTCACTTTCAAGGAGCCATTCATCTTCGAGTCGATGTCGATGTTCAAACCCGTCTCGGCTGCGGATCTTGACGGCAAGCTGCGATTTTACAGTGACCCGGAGTTCCGAAGAGCCTTCAAGGAGGCGCTCGGCGCTAAACGGCCCGGGGAGATATTTGCAGGCGGACTCGCCGGCCGTTGGAAGCAGACTTGGATTTCGCAGGCGCCGTCGGCGCGGGAACTCGAAGAACAAAATTTGGCGGAGGTCGCAGCTAAGCGCGGCAAGGATCCGATCGATCTGGCGCTCGATCTCTCGGTCGATTCGCGCCTGGAAGCGCGGTTTAGAATGGCGATATTCAATCATGACGAAGACGAGGTCGAAGAGTTGTTAAAGGCGCCTGAAACGGTGCTCGGTCTCTCAGATGCGGGCGCCCACGCGAGTCAACTATGCGACGCATGTTTCTCGACTTATCTGCTCGGTCGATGGGTACGGGAAAAGAAGGCGATTTCTCTCGAGCGGGCGGTCTGGATGCTCACGGCGCGCCCTGCCCAAGTGTTTGGAATCACGGATCGTGGCCGACTGGAAACGGGACTTGCCGCAGATCTTACGGTCTTCGACGCCGCTACAGTCGGCGCGTCGAAACTCCGCCGGGTTCACGACATGCCGGGAAGGCAGGATCGGCTAATCGCGGATGCGCGGGGAATCAGCGCGGTTATCGTGAACGGTACCGTAATCCGGCGGGATGGCGAGGATCTAGTCCGTCCGGACGGTGAGCTCCCGGGGCATCTGCTCCGTAACGGGAGGGCTTGGTAAGGTTCTTCCCGCTTACCGATGATGGCCGAAAGAAGTTGAACCGGAGCGATATTGTCATTACGGGAAATCATCATCAGAAGACGAAAATCATCGCGCTGGATAAACGAGGCCAATAAGGCGTCGCAGAATCGGTGTGGCGTGTCGCTGAGAATAAGCATGACGAGGCCACAGGAAATCGAAGGGGGCATGCTGGTTCAATAAGGTGGCCAAGCTGTTCGAGCAGTTTATGACTGCAACCGGAACCGCCGCGAAATCAAAAATCTGAACGGCCGTAGGACACGCGAAACAGCCAACTCGTGGAACGAGCTTCGTTATCGCTACGAATCACGTGTCATGTCTGTGACTGAGTCTGAGTTTTGACGCCGTCAACGCGACGGATGGAGCATTGGATGGTTCAGCGGGGCACCTCACATACACTGGGGCCGGGCAAATATATTTTGCAGTTTCGGGCTCCGATCGGGCTGATACTGATTGCGATCACGGCCTTTATGGGCTATCGGGCGGCGCACGTTCGAATCGCGACGAGCTTCGAAAACTTCTTCCCATCTAGCCATCAGAACACACTGCTGTACCGCAAATTTCAGAACCAATACGGCGGTGCGCAAAGCTTATATGTGATGCTGCGGGTCAAGCACGGCGACATCTACAACGTCAAAACGCTGACCAAAATTCAGGACATCACGAACGACGTCAACATCCTTCCGGGCGTTGACCACAATGAAGTTTTCTCGCTGGCATCCTATCGCGTGGCCTTCTCACAGGCGATTCCGGGCGCCCTCATTGCGACCAACTATATGTATCCGACGGTGCCGACGACGCCGGCCAAGCTCGAAGGACTGCGGCGCAATGTCATGACGCATCGGGAGCCCGTGCAGGGCTTGATCACGTCCGACGACAAGGGCGCGATGATCATGGCGAGCTTCAATGACCAGGGGCTCGACTACAAGAAGCTCTTCGATGATATCCAGGTGATCGTGCACAAATACGAAGACGCCAATACGGACATCTTCGTCGCCGGCGAGCCGGTGATATCGGGGTGGGGCTACTACCATCTGACGCAGATCAAGGTCATCTTTCTGACCGCAGTCGCGCTGATGCTCATAATTCTCTACGTGAGTATCGGCGAGCGTAGCAGCTGGTGGGCACCGATTTTGACGGGGACTTTTTCCGCCGTCTGGGGTCTCGGGTTCGTCAGCCTCATGGGCTACAACTTCGACCCGGTGATGCTGGTCATACCGTTCATCCTGACGGCACGCGATCTCAGCCACGGAATCCAATGGCAGGGGCGGTACTACGACGAGCTCGATCGCCTCGATGACAAGCTGCTCGCATGCGCGACTACGACCGACGTCATGCTGCCGCCGGGCCTGCTGTCGATTCTCGCGGACATCGCGGGAATCATCTTTATTTCATTCGGCGGTATCCCGGTGCTGAAGGAGATTGGCTTCGGCGGCGCCATGTGGCTTGCCGGAAGCCTCACGATGGTCTTCGTTTTCCAGCCAATTTTCATGAGCTACCTGCCGCGCCCGCGAATCCGCGGACGCGGTTGGCTGAGCCGCTATGGTAAGAGTGAGCGCACGGGCATTTTCCATGGATTTGTAAATTGGCTGGTGAAGGTGCCGGTAACGCCGGGCTTCGCGCGATCGGCATTCCTTGCAGGTGGAGCGATCTTTATCTTGTTCGGCATCATTTCCGGACAACGCGCGCGAATCGGTTATCAAACCCCGGGTACGCCGCTCTATCGGCAGGATTCGAAGGTCAACCTAGACATCGCCGAAATCGGCAAGTATTTCCCAACCGACGTTGGCTGGGTGGTGCTGTCAACGGTGGATTATCCCGACCCGCAATCAAGTATCGGTCCTGACGTCCTGCGGATGACCGATGACCTTGCGGCTTATTTGATCGGTCGTGGTGATGCGGTTGGGGTAGCGTCGTTCACGAACATCGCAATGAAGCCGCTCAACATGATGTTCCACAACGGCTATCCGAAATTTCAGAGCATTCCGGCGGGAACCGAATTAGGCGGCAACCTCTGGTATATGTTCCTGGGCGGTACCGCGCCGGGCGAAATGGAACGGTTCTTCGCCCATTCCCCCCATATGACCAGTACGTGCATCCGCGTATTGCTGCCGGATCACACCTTCAATCGACTCAATGCGGTCCGGGATGACATCAAGAAATTCATCGACGAGCGAGTGACGCCCGACCCGGGGCTATCGAAAATTACGGTTCACTACCTCGGCGGCGTCGCGGGGCTTTATCTGGCAGCCAATGACGTGCTCTACCGCCTCGACATCATCAACCTGACGTTCGTGCTGCTGGTCATTTTCCTCTGCTGCGCGTTCAGCTTTGGGTCGATTACGGCGGGAGCGCTCTTCATCGTTTCGTGCGTGATGGCAAACTTCGGCGCCTTCATCTACATGAATGTGTTCAACATCGGACTGACTATCGATACTATCCCGGTGATTTCACTGGGCATCGGACTTGGTGTTGACTACGGCATTTATACCGTCGCCCGCATCCGCGACGAGGTGATGGGCGGGGCGTCAGTCGATGAGGCGGTTGAAATCGCCCTAAGCAGCACCGGCGCTTCGGTCTTCAGCACGTTCGCCGTAATGATCGGCGGGATTCTACCGTGGGCATTTTCGCCGCTGCTGTTTCACAACGAGATGAGCGTGCTGCTGATTTTCTTGATGGCGACCAACATGATCGCGGGTGTGTTGATCCTGCCAGCCTACATAGCATGGCGCCGGCCCCATTTTATTGTTCGCTATGAGGCGACCGGCCGATCGAAGGGCCGGATGGCAGGCGCGACGGCCAACTGATTACGTTTGACCTGTCTGGCGCCGCCGTCCAGTTACCTGGGCAAGGGTGGCTGGTAGAAGATGCAGGTCGCCTGCTGCTATTGGCATTACTTACGAGGGCGACCAGATAGCGAGGAGTTCCGCATCCACGCCGCTTCTGTTTTCGAAACGATGTGGCACTACCGCCTTTATATGAAGCGTGTCGCCCTCGCGGAGCACCTCTTTTCTACCCCGCACCCAAAAATCGACGGTTCCCCTTTTACAGATAAACAAAATCTCCCCGCTGAAGCCGAGCGGCCTGCCACTGCGGCCCCGGGGAGGAATCTTGGCCAGATACGCCTCCATCTTGGGCTCCTGGAGAGCTTCAGCGATATTTTGAATACGGATGCGAGACCCGGTCGAGAGTGATTTGGCGGAATCAGCGCGGATAATTCTGACATCGACCGGAGTCTCATCCTCGCCGAGCAATTGGCTGGCGCGCAGCCGCAGGGCAGCCACAACCTTGACGAAAATTTCGATGGACGGGACCAGCCGGCCCGCTTCGATTTTCTGGATTGTGCCTGGGGACACGCCAGCTTCCTCGGCGAGTTTGCGAAGCGTCAATTTACGCTCCAGGCGGGCTCGTTTGAGGCGTTCGCCGAGACGGCCAAGATTTTCTTCCATGCTTTCTCTAGGGCCGCGCGGCGCAGAAATCGTACTGTTCGCAAAGGTTTCCATTCTCGCCAATGTTCGGCCAAATCGGCCGCGAGTTATGTTCGCCTTGCGTGACGGCTCTGAGTTTACCGTTGTCAAGCGCAAGGATCCGTCGGCTTCACGTTCCATAACAACAAGGTTCTTAGGCTACCAGAGAACTTACTTCCACTGAAATTCCATTTCATTATCATCCCACGAATCCGAATCACGTAAGCATCGCATCGCCCTTCCTGGAATTCCAAAGCAGTTCGCATTGTTTGTCTCGCTTCATACCATTCTTGTTTCCGATTGAAGACAGAAAGGAATTTTGATAGAAGGGGAGGCGTGGAGCATACAACCCGTGGCGCGTCGTCAATCGGTTGGCGCCACGCTGAGGGCAGAGTTCAGCGCGATTTTACAGCCGTTCGCTACTAAGGGGAAAAGCATGCACATAGCTTCGCGGCAATGGAAATTATCCGTCGGCCTTGTTTTGGGTTTGTTAGTCGCCTTTTCGGGCATCACCGCTGCCGACCAGGTGCAGTCCACGATGCAGGACTGGCTCGCCGCCACCAAAGACCAGGGGACGATCCCGCCCGGCACGAAGATCACGATGCAGAACTGGCAGCAGTA
>JAJYBW010000273.1 GCA_021778815.1 Acidobacteriota bacterium
TCGTTGCTGGGTTGCGGAGCGACGGCGCTCTGCCGCGGCAAGTTCGTCACCGACGAGCAACTGGCTGTCGCGGAAAAAGTATTCGCCAGCGTTGGCCGCACCGTTACTGTGGATGAAAAACACATGGACGCCGTCACCGCGCTGTCTGCCAGCGGTCCCGCGTACATTTACATCATTCTGGAATCGCTGGCCGAAGGCGGAGTCAAGGTCGGCCTGCCGCGCGACATTGCCACGCTGCTGGCCGCGCAAATGACGCTGGGCGCTGCAACCATGGTGCTGGAAACCGGCAGCCATCCAGCACTTCTAAAAGACGCGGTCACTACACCCGCAGGCTGCACCATCGACGGCATTCTGGAGTTGGAAGAAGGTGGCCTGCGCGTCACCCTGATCAAAGCCGTCATGCGCGCAGCCCAACGAGCAAAAGAATTGGCATCCAGCTAACGGCGAGCGCTTCGCGGTGGATTTTATTTCGTTTCGATCTTGGTCGCGATCCGGTGATACTCGGCTCGCGAAATAATGTGCCGACGCGGCAGCTCTTCTGAATTCTTGTAAGGCCTGCCCGCGATGATCCTGTCCGCAGAGGCACCGTCAATGCCCGGCAGTGACTCCAGCTGTTCTTTCGTTGCGTGGTTAATGTTGAGCGGCCCCTTGGTTCTCAAGCCCTCGACGATTCCCTGCGCAACCGCCTTAGTATCGCGCGCTGCAGCCGCAGTCGCCGTTGCAGTCTGCTGGCGAATCTGGTCGGGACTTGGACTGGACGGAGCACAACCGCAAAACGGGAATAAGCCGAGTGTGGCAATAACGATCCATTTCATCCGGACTTAGATGCGGCTGGGCCTTCGACCGATGTGTGCATGCCGCGCTTCTTTCTGTCGCCAAAACCAGTCGCCGCCACGGTCGTATACCCTAAGAGACAGCCGCACACGTTCGCCGTCCCGTTCGTCGGACGCGCAGCCCAGGATCGTCCATGGCCGCAACCCGCTCTCTCTCGAGAATCCGCAAACGCATCTCGATTCGAGGAGTGGTGCAGGGAGTCGGGTTCCGTCCCTTCGTCTACAACCTGGCCCGATCGCTGCAGTTGACGGGCTTTATCCTGAATTCCTCTTTCGGCGTTACGGTTGAAATTGAGGGTCCAGGCCACGCGATCGAGCAATTTCTCCATACCCTGCGCACCAGCCCACCCCCCTTGGCCCAGCTCATGGAGATCGCGCTGGAAGAAGTTTCCTTGCAACATGCAAGCGACTTTTTGATTCAACCTAGCCGCGAGCAGGAGAACGAGTTCGCCTTCATCTCCCCGGACGTAGCCACCTGCGACGATTGCTGGCTTGACTTTGGCGATCCGTCCAACCGCCGCTACGGATACCCGTTCACCAACTGCACCAATTGCGGCCCGCGCTACACGATCATTCAGGATATTCCGTACGATCGCCCGACTACCACCATGGCGCAGTTTCGCATGTGTGACCTCTGCCATGAGGAGTATGAAGACCCGCGTAATCGCCGGTTTCACGCCCAACCCAATGCCTGTCCCGCCTGCGGCCCCAGCCTGGTGCTGGTTGAAAGCCGCCAGCATAATCCCGAATCGTATCTGCCGGCCGCCAGCGATTTTAGTGCAACGCAGCGATCTTCGCTGGCTACCCTGCAACGCGTTCGCGAGCTGCTGCGGGCGGGCCAGATCGTCGCGGTGAAAGGGCTGGGCGGTTTTCTGCTGGCCTGTGACGCGCAGAATGATGCGGCCGTGCGGCAACTCCGCCACCGAAAGCGTCGCAGCGACAAGCCATTTGCCATCATGGCGCGTGACCTGGCCGAGGTGGAGAAATTCTGTATCGTGACCGAGGCTGACCGAATTGCGCTCGCAAGTCCGCGTCGGCCCATCGTAATTCTCGAACGCCGTCCGGAGTCGAAACTTTCCCATTCAATCGCGCCCGGCAACGACTCCATCGGCGTCATGCTGCCATATACCCCGCTGCACTATCTACTGTTCAGCGATTCGCCGACGGCCCCGTCGCAGTTCGCCGCATTCGTGATGACCAGCGGCAATCTAAGCGAAGAACCCATCGTCATTTCCAACCAAGAGGCGTGGCAGCAACTGGAGCCTGTGGCGGATTGGTTCCTGTTCCACAACCGTGATATCTATATGCGTGCCGACGACTCTGTTGTGCGTATTTTTGCCGGACGCGAGCGGGTGCTGCGTCGCTCCCGTGGCTATGTGCCGCAGGCGATCGATCTGGGCGCACCGATGCAGGATCTGCTGGCTTGCGGGGCCGAGTTGAAACACACATTCTGCCTGACAAAAGACCACTACGCCATCCTCAGCCAGCACATTGGCGACCTGGAAAATTACGAAACGCTGTGTTTTTTTCAGGAAACGATGGCCAATCTGAAAAAACTATTCCGCGCGAAACCGCAGGCTGTCGCCTATGACCTGCACCCAAACTATCGCAGCACCCAGTTCGCGCTTTCTTTGCCGCTCGAACGCAAAATTGGTGTGCAGCACCACCACGCCCACATCGCCAGTTGTATGGCAGAAAATCATTTGCAAGGCAAAGTCATCGGAGTCGCATTCGACGGCACCGGGTATGGCACGGACGGAAAAATCTGGGGCGGAGAATTTCTGGTTGCGGACCTTGAGACATTCGAGCGACGAGCGCACCTGCGCTATGTTCCATTACCTGGTGGCGATGCGGCGGTACGCCAGCCCTGGCGCATCGCGCTCAGCTATCTGCGCGACGCCTTCGGCAACGGCGCATTCCCTGAGGAGATGAAGTTTCTTCATCCGGTGCCGGAGAAACAAATCGCCGTGGTAGACGCCATGATTGCCCGCCGCATCCACTCCATCGAGACATCGTCGAGCGGCCGACTGTTCGATGCCGTCGCCGCCATCGTTGGACTGGGGTCAGAGGTGACGTTCGAAGGCCAAGCAGCCATCGCGTTGGAATCTGCGGCACAGCCGGGAGTGGAGGATCGCTACTCCTTTCAGCTGCAAGAAAGTGAACCCATGCAGTTGGATATGCGACCGATGATCACCGAAATTGCGCGAGATGTCGCCGGTGGCACGCCCAGCGGTCTCATTTCCGCGCGCTTTCACAACACCGTGGTTGCCGCCATCGTCGAAGTGTGCCGTTGGATTCGCCAGCAAGAGAATTTGACCCGCGTTTGCCTCAGCGGCGGGGTGTTCCAAAATATGTATTTGCTAAAACGCACTGTAAAAGACTTAGATAAGGATGGGTTTCAGGTTTTTCTGCACGCCCTGGTTCCACCGAACGATGGCGGAATTTCTCTGGGCCAAGCAGCGATTGCAAACGCGATTCTGCGGCGGGAACAAGAGTAAGGAGACAAATCATGTGTCTGGCGATTCCTGGAAAAGTTGTCGAAGCGTTCGATCAGAGCGGCATGCGAATGGCAAAAGTACAATTCGGTGGAATCATCCGCGAGGCTTGCCTGGAATATGTCCCTGATACAAAAGTCGGCGAATATGTTCTGGTCCACGTCGGCTTCGCCATCAGCAAGGTGGATGAGGAAGAAGCGCACCGCACCTATCAAATTCTGGAAGAGATGGATCAGCTTTCCGAGCTAATGGCTCCTGTCGTAGAGGAGCGCGAAGGCCAAGCGCCGAGGTTTCGCGATTCCGCGACCGGGACAAACGGGAACCATCCGCAGAAGAAGGAGACCAGCGGCAAGGAGGGCGCGCGATGAAATATCTGGATGAATATCGTGATGGGCGAGTCGCCCGAAAAATCGTCGACGAAATTCAACGCGTGCAAACCAAGCCCTGGGTAATTATGGAGGTTTGCGGCGGCCAGACCCACTCCATCGTGAAAAACGGAATTGATTATCTGCTGCCCGAAGGTGTGGAGTTGGTGCACGGACCCGGCTGCCCGGTCTGCGTGACGCCGCTGGAAATGATCGATAAAGCCCACGCCATCGCCCGCATGCCGGACGTAATCTTCTGCTCCTTCGGAGACATGCTGCGAGTTCCAGGATCGAACGGCGACCTGTTCACCATCAAGTCCAAAGGTGGCGATGTTCGCGTGGTGTATTCCCCAATCGACTGCATCAAGATTGCTCATGCGAATCCGGATAAGAAGGTGGTCTTCTTCGCTATTGGATTTGAGACCACTGCGCCGGCGAATGCCATGCTAGCGTGGCGCGCCAAACAGGAAGGACTGAAGAATGTCTCCTTATTGGTGTCGCATGTTTTGGTTCCTCCGGCGCTGGCGGCTATTTTGCAATCTCCAGAGAATCGCGTGCAGGGATTTCTTGGGCCGGGCCACGTCTGCGCCGTCATGGGCTATGAAGAATACGAACCCATCAGCGCCAAATATCATGTGCCCATCGTTGTCAGCGGCTTCGAGCCGCTCGACATCCTGCAGGGTACGTTGATGACGATTCGGCAATTGGAAACCGAACGCGGCGAAGTCGAGAATCAGTACTCGCGCATCCTGGATCGCGAAGGAAATAAGACTGCGCAAAAACTTGTGTTCCAGGTCTTTCAAGTGGGCGATCGAAATTGGCGCGGCATCGGCACCATCCCGCAAAGCGGCTATCATCTTCGCCCCGAATTCGCGGACCATGATGCTGAGAAACTTTTCGACGTAACGCAGATTGCGACGCGCGAGTCGGAAATTTGTATCAGCGGAGAAATCCTGCGCGGCATCAAGAAGCCGAAGGACTGTCCCGCCTTCGGCACCGTGTGTACTCCTCAAAGTCCGCTGGGTGCCACCATGGTTTCCGCTGAGGGTGCGTGTGCGGCTTACTATGCGTACGGACGCCACCTCAATCAGGCGAAAAGCGTCGATGTTCCCATCCATTCTGTTGGAGGCGCAGCGTGACTCGAAACGACTCTGCCATGAACGCGCCGGCTGCAGCGTCGAGTTCCGATTCCACCTCGGAGAATCCGACGGCAGACATACCAAACCCGTTATTTGGAAGCTGTGCGTTGCCGATTTTTGAACACAAAAATATTGTGCTGGGCCATGGCAGCGGCGGAAAGCTGACGTCGGAGCTGATCGACAAACTATTTCTCCGCGCCTTCGCGAATCCCATCCTCGACAAGCTGGACGATCAGGCAGTGCTT
>JAJYBW010000005.1 GCA_021778815.1 Acidobacteriota bacterium
AAAGGTGTCCTGGTCGACAGCGGTGCAACCCGCCCGTCGTGTCTAGGTCATTCTGAAGCCCGAAAGAGCGCTGATAGAGATTCGGAGTCGATCTCAATCGAAGTCAGAGAAGGCTTCAGCATCGTCCGCAAACATTCATTCTATTCTTATTATCAGCGATCTTAACGCACGTCGTCGCTCGCTCTACCCATATCCGTCAAGAACGATGCTAGCGATGGCTCGCGGACTAAGTTTAGTCCGCATTCTGGCCATGTCTGTCAGGTTTAGAGAATTCTGAGCGCCTACCCGGTAAACTGGAAAGAGTGGTATAAAATAAGACTCTTCAGCCCCGGTTATCCCAGCGGATCAGCGCCTCGCGCTCGTGAAACGCTGCCTGGTGATCCGCACCATGCACAGGACTCTAAAAAGTGAATGTTTAGCAGAGGAATCAATGTCTAAATTCCACGCAGTTTCAGCCGTACCTTCCGCCCAGGGTCTCTACCACCCCAGCCACGAACATGATGCATGCGGAATTGGGTTTGTGGCCAGCGTTCGCGGAGAGCGAAGCCACGACATCATTTTGAAAGGGATTGAGGTCCTGATCAATTTGACGCATCGTGGCGCTTGCGGGTGCGACGCGGAAACAGGCGATGGTGCCGGCATTTTGATCCAGATTCCGCATCGATTCTTTGCCCGCGAGTGCGCAGCTCTCGGCTTCAAGTTGCCGGAACCAGGTGGCTACGCGGCAGGCATGGTCTTTCTGCCGGTGGAAAAACTGAATCGCCTTCAATGCGAAGGAATTTTCGAGCAGATCATCCAGGAAGAGGGTCTGACCATCCTGGGTTGGCGTGACACGCCTTGCAACGGTAATGCAATTGGCCGGGTCGCTCGCGCGTCGCAACCTTATATACAGCAGATTTTCATCGGAAAACCAGACAATATGGACGAGGACGCATTCGAGCGAAAGCTCTATGTCGTTCGCAAGCTGGCCGAGCAGAAAATCGCCGCTTCCAGCATTGAAGACAAGGAAATCTTTTATATTCCTTCTCTATCCTCTCGCACCATCATTTATAAGGGGCTGTTGCTTGCGCCACAGATCGCAAGTTTTTATGGCGAGCTGTCTGATCCTGACGTTGACAGTGCGCTGTGCCTGGTCCATCAGCGTTTTTCTACGAATACGTTCCCAAGCTGGCGGCTTGCACATCCGTTCCGCTATGTCGCGCACAACGGCGAGATCAACACATTGCGCGGCAACGTGAATTGGATGCATGCGCGTCAGTCGATTCTGGAATCTCCGGCATTTGGCCCCGACATTGAAAAGCTGTTTCCTATAATTGAAGACGGAAGCAGCGATTCATCGGCATTCGACAATGCGGTGGAACTGCTCTTTCAATCTGGCCGTTCCATGCCGCACGTCATGGCCATGCTGATTCCAGAGGCGTGGGCCGGCAATCCGCATATGAAGCCAGAAAAGCGGGCGTTTTACGAATATCACGCTTCGTTGATGGAGCCCTGGGACGGCCCTGCGGCGATCGCCTTTACGGATGGGCGCGTTATTGGCGCCACACTGGACCGCAACGGCCTGCGTCCCGGTCGTTACGTCGTGACCAAGGACGATATTGTCGTTCTTGCGTCAGAGGCGGGCGTTCTGGATATTCCGGCGGCGAACGTCAAGAAAAAAGGGCGGCTGCAACCTGGAAAAATGTTCCTAGTCGACACAGTGCAGCAGCGCATCATTTCAGACAAGGAGATTAAACAGCAACTGGTTTCTCGTCAACCGTATGCAGACTGGTTGAAGGAAAAGCAGATTACGCTCGATCAATTGCCCGAGCCTTCCAGATTCTACGGGGCCAGTCCCGATACTCTGCTTCGCCGCCAGCGTGCATTCGGCTACTCCGAAGAAGACATGAAAATGATTCTGGAGCCGATGGCGAGCAAGGGAGAAGAACCGATTGGTTCCATGGGGACCGACACTCCGCTGGCTTGTCTTTCGGACCGTCCGCAGATGCTGTTCAGTTATTTCAAGCAGCTGTTCGCGCAGGTGACCAATCCGCCCATCGATGCCATTCGCGAAGAGATGGTGATGTCGCTGACCAGTTTTATCGGTAGCGAACGAAACATCCTGGCGGAGACGGCACAAAACTGCCACACCTTGAAATTGCCCCACGCCATTCTGACGAATCGCGAATTGGAGAAACTGCGGCGCGTATCCACAGGAGATCTGCTGGCGACGACCCTGCCGACCCACTTCCGCTCAGAAGATGGAGAGGCGGGATTGAAGCGAGCATTGGACGAGCTGTGCCAGCGCGCGTCTCTTGCCGTTCGGTCCGGATATACTTTGCTGATCCTTTCCGATCGCGGCGTGGATAAGCAATATGCTCCCATCCCCAGCTTGCTTGCGTTGGCGGCTGTGCATTACCTGCTGGTGCGCGAGGAAACTCGTACTCAAGTCGCGTTGATCCTGGAGTCCGGAGAGCCGCGTGAGGTGATGCATTTTGCATTGCTGATCGGCTTTGGCGCCAGCGCCATTAATCCTTATTTGGCTTTCGATTCGATACGAGATCTGGCGCATCGCGGCTACCTTGCGAACGGCATTACCCCGGATACGGCGGTTAAGAACTTCATCAAAGCGGTGAACAAGGGCTTGTTGAAGACATTTTCGAAGATGGGTATCTCGACGCTGCAGAGTTATCGCGGAGCCCAGGTTTTCGAAGCGATCGGTTTGAATCGAAACTTGGTGGAGACATATTTCCAGGGTACTGCGTCGCGAATTGAAGGTGTCGGGCTCGATGTTCTGGCGCGCGAAGCGCAGATGAAGCACGAGTATGCTTTTGCCCCTCTGAACGACTCGGAAACTGATTTAGATGTCGGCGGCGCGTATCACTTCCGCGTGGGCGGGGAAGAACACCTACTGAATCCGCTGACGATCAGCAAACTGCAGCATGCGGTGCAGCAGAGCAACCCGAAAACGTTCAAGGAATATACCGACCTGATTGACGAACAAAGTCGCAACATGTGCACGCTTCGCAGCCTGATGAAAATCAAGGAGTCGAAGACGCCTGTTGCGCTGGAAGAAGTCGAGCCGGCAAAGGAAATCGTCAAACGATTCACCACTGGAGCCATGTCTTTCGGTTCGATCAGCAAAGAGGCGCACGAGACCCTGGCCATTGCCATGAACCGCATCGGCGGCATGTCGAACACTGGCGAGGGCGGAGAAGACGCGCGTCGTTTCACCCCGGATGCCAACGGAGATCTGCGTCGCAGCGCTGTGAAGCAGATCGCCTCAGGACGATTCGGCGTGACGACGAACTACTTGATGAACGCGGACGAACTGCAAATCAAGATGGCACAGGGAGCAAAGCCCGGTGAAGGCGGACAGCTGCCGGGTTACAAAGTGGATGAGGTCATTGCCCGACTGCGGCACTCCATTCCCGGAGTCGGTCTGATTTCGCCGCCTCCGCATCACGATATTTACTCCATCGAAGACCTTGCGCAGTTGATCTACGACTTGAAAAACGTTAACCCCCGCGCCCGAATCGCGGTGAAGCTGGTGTCGGAGGTTGGAGTCGGCACAGTTGCGGCCGGCGTTTCCAAAGCGCATGCCGACGTTGTGTTAATCAGTGGCGACAGCGGAGGCACGGGAGCGGCGCCGCTCAGTTCTATCAAGCACGCAGGCATTCCGTGGGAGCTTGGACTGGCAGAAACGCAGCAGGTTCTGCTGTTGAACGACCTGCGCAGCCGCATTCGAGTGCAGACGGATGGCAAACTGCAAACCGGACGAGACGTCGTGATTGCTGCCTTGCTGGGGGCGGAAGAATTTGGTTTTGCGACCGCTCCGCTCATCACCATGGGCTGCATCATGATTCGCAAGTGCCACTTGAATACGTGCCCGGTCGGCATCGCCACGCAGGACCCTGAACTTCGCAAGCGCTTCCAGGGTCAGCCAGAGCATGTGATTAACTTCTTCTTCTTCCTTGCGGAACAGGTTCGCGAGTACATGGCCAAGCTCGGCTTCCGCACCGTAGATGAGATGGTCGGCCGCGTCGACATGCTGGAGACTCATTTGGCGGTTGACCATTGGAAAGCAAAGGGAATTGATCTATCGTCCATTTTGTATAGCCCGCCGTTGCCGGGTCGCGTGGCTCGCCATTGCGTTCAGAAACAGGACCACGGCCTGGAGCAGGCGCTCGACCACCAATTGATGGAGCTTGCGCAACCGGCGCTTGATCATCAGCAGCCGGTAGAATTTTCGCTGCCGATCCGAAATATTCATCGCACTGTGGGAGCGATGCTGGGCGGCGAAGTGGTCCGGCGCTATGGACCGGCGGGATTGCCGGAGGAAACTATCCGCTTCAATTTCCAGGGATCTGCCGGGCAAAGCTTTGGAGCGTTTGTTCCCAATGGCGTCACACTCACGCTGGAAGGAGAGGCGAACGACTATGTCGGCAAGGGCCTTTCAGGCGGTAGGATTATTGTCTTCCCGCCGCGCAACTCTAGTTTTCAACCGGAGGAAAGCATCCTGGCGGGGAACGTCATTCTCTATGGCGCAACTAGTGGTGAAGTGTTCCTGAATGGGATCGCTGGAGAACGCTTCGCCGTTCGCAACTCTGGAGCTACAGCAGTTGTTGAAGGAGTAGGCGACCACGGTTGCGAATACATGACCAACGGCCGTGTCGTTGTCCTGGGTGCATGCGGGCGAAACTTTGCTGCCGGCATGAACGGAGGGATCGCCTACGTTTATGATGAACGCGGCGATTTCGCGCAGAAACGATGCAATCCAGCCTCCGTCGATCTTGAGCCGCTGACCGATGAGCGGGAGATCGAAGAACTGCAAACGCTCATTACGCGCCATCGCGACCTGACTGGAAGTCCGCGCGCAGGCTGGATTCTCGCCAACTGGAATGAGAGCCTGGCGAAATTCATCAAGGTATTTCCGCAGGAATATAAGCGCGTGCTGCGTGAGCGCGGAGAAATGGCTATCCCGACTGGAGAACTTCCTACATTGACGATCGCTGAGCAGGTGCAACATGGGTAAGTCGACAGGATTTATGGAATTTCCACGCGAGCTGCCAGAGCGGCGTCCGGTGGTAGAGCGCGTCAACGACTGGGTTGAGATCTACCGCTCATTTCCGGAAGAAAAGCAGCAACAGCAGGCCGCGCGATGCATGGACTGCGGTGTGCCGTTTTGTCACACAGGCTGTCCGGTCAACAACCTTATTCCCGATTGGAATGACCTGGTCTATCGCGGCCGATGGAAAGAGGCGGTTCGCCGTTTGCACGCGACCAATAATTTTCCGGAGATCACCGGAAGAATTTGCCCAGCCCCCTGTGAAGCGGCATGCGTCTTAGGCATCAATGCTCCTCCGGTGACGATTAAGCAAATTGAAAAAAATATTATCGACCACGCGTATGAAGAGGGCTGGGTCCATCCTGAACCGCCGGCGTTTTCCACCGGTAAGCAAGTCGCAGTGGTGGGTTCCGGACCCGCGGGATTAGCGGCTGCCCAGCAACTGCGCCGTGCTGGACACGCGGTTACGGTCTTCGAGAAGGCAGATCGCATTGGTGGATTGATGCGCTATGGAATCCCGAACTTCAAGCTGGAGAAGACGATTCTCGATCGCCGCCTGGAACAAATGCAATTGGAAGGCGTGACATTTGTCACCGGAGCGCACGTCGGCGAAAACGTGCCTGTTGAAGATCTCCAGCGCGACTTCGACGCTATTCTGCTGGCCGGTGGTGCGGAACAACCGCGGGACCTGAATGTTCCGGGACGAGAACTGAATGGTATCCATTTCGCAATGGAGTTTTTGCCGCAACAGAATCGACGTTGCGAAGGCGATACGGTTTCGGAAGCGGGAGCGATCCTGGCTGGCGGTAAGCACGTTGTCATTATCGGAGGCGGAGATACTGGCGCGGACTGCCTGGGAACGAGTCATCGCCAGAAGGCGCTCTCGGTCGAGCAATTTGAAATTATGCCGGTACCTCCGTCCGATCGTTCTCCACTTACGCCGTGGCCATTGTGGCCAATGCAGCTACGCACAGAGGGGGCGCACGAGGAAGGCGGCAAGCGAAATTGGAGCCTGGCAACGACAAAGTTCGTCGGCGACGAGCACGGCAATGTGAAGCAGTTGCACGGTGTCCAAGTGGGACCTCCGCCCAAATTCGAGCCGCAACCCGGCAGCGAATTTGTGCTTGAAGTCGACTTGGTATTGCTGGCCATGGGATTCTCCGGTCCAGTGCGCAACGGCATGCTTGAAAAGCTGGGAGTTGCCATCGATGCCAGAGGCAACGTCGCGACCAACAATCACTACATGACCACGGTCGAGGGAGTTTTTGCTGCAGGCGATATGCGGCGTGGACAATCTCTAGTCGTCTGGGCCATTTCTGAAGGACGGAAAGCAGCGGCGGCTGTCGACGAATACTTGCGCGCCGTTCCAAATGCTCGCGATGCAAGCCTGGTTGGGGTAGCGGGGTGATTCTGTTTGCCGCAACCGGGCAGCGGTCTTCGCGCCAGTAAGAATGAGTTCTACCTGCCGCTACGTGATGTGCTCGAATTTGTACCCGGCATTCTGCAGTGCCGAGGAGATGGTCTGGATGTGCGATGTCCCGCGTGTTTCTAAAGTTATGTCAATCACCGTGTCGCCAAGATTCACGCCATAGTGTGAGCGGTTGTGGAGCGTCTCCACGATGTTGGCCTGCTGCTCCGCAAGAATTTTCGTGAGTTGATGCAGCGCACCGGGGCGATCCGACAGATGCACGCGGATGCGAACCCTTCTGCCATCTTTTACTAATCCACGCTCGATAATCCTAGAGAGCAGACTCACATCGATATTGCCGCCGCATACCAGCACCACAGTTTTCTGGTCTTTCAGGCTCGTCTTTTTGTTGAGGACTGCAGCCAATGCGACTGCGCCGGCACCTTCGGCTAAAGTCTTTTCTCGTTCCAGCAAAACCAAAATCGCATTGGCGATCTCTTCTTCATCGACAGTGACAATTTCATCGACGTAACGCTGTACCAGCGGCAACGTCAGGTTGCCTGCTCTGCGAACCGCAATTCCGTCCGCGATGGTGGCTTCCGCCAGCAATGTCACCGGATATCCCGCATCACAGGCCCGCAGCATGGAAGGAAGCCGTTCGGTCTGCACACCAATGACACGGATCGCTGGATTCATTTCTTTCAGCGCCGCTGCCACTCCACTAATCAAGCCGCCTCCGCCGATCGGAACAACCACAGCCTCCAAATCTGGAACCTGCTCGATCAACTCGATTCCGATTGTGCCCTGCCCGTGGATGACATGCATATCGTCAAAGGGATGCAGAAAGGTCATGCCCTCCGATTCGCTGCGGCGAACGGCCTCAGCGTAGGTTTCATCGTAGTTGGCGCCGTACAGCACAACCTCAGCTCCGAAGCCACGGGTGGCCGAAACTTTCACTAGAGGTGTCATCAGCGGCATCACGATTTGCGCTCGGATTCCGCGCTCCGTCGCATGGTAAGCAACCGCTTGCGCGTGGTTTCCTGCGCTTGCGGCAATGACTCCGCGCCGTTTTTCTTCCGGGCTCAGCTGCAGAATTTTATTCAATGCGCCGCGTTCTTTGAAGGCGCCCGTGCGCTGCAGATTGTCCAGCTTCAGGTAAATTTGCTGGCCAGTCACAGCCGAAAGCTCTGCAGAATGTTGGCAAGGAGTTAACCAAATAAAATCTCGGATGCGTTCTCTGGCCGCGAGAATTTCGTTGAGTATGCCGTCGGAGGTCGTCATCGTGGATTCGACTATTGTTTCACGACGGCAAGCTTGAGGCTTCTAATCCTTTGCCGGAGTGATGACCAGATTCCTGAAAGAAAACCCGCCATGAGCTTCGGCTCCCTGCAGATAAATTGGGCCAGGAAGTCCCTCGTGGCTGTCGAGCGCGTCTCCTGTAATACCGGGAATTTCTTTCTTGTCGATGATGGTTTGGCCATCTTCCACGACTGTCACGGTTCGGCCAGTCAGGGTGATATCGTACGAATGCCAGGTTCCAGGATGGAGAGGAATCAGCGGAGACGGCGTGATAAATCCGTACACAGAGCCAGTCTGCCGATTTGGCGGGTCCTGTCCGGCATTATCCGCAATCTGCACCTCGTAGCGACCGCGCAGGTAGACTCCCGTATTGCAATCCGGTTTGCAATTGAATTCAACATGCAATTTGAAGTCGCGAAATTTGCGGTTCGTAATGATGTTGCTTCCATGTGCGGTACTGATCAGCACGCCATCTTTCACGCTCCAGATATTGGCGGCACTCGGATTGTCAAACCACCAGCCCGCAGTATCTTTTCCATTGAACAGCCGAATGGGCTTGCCCCACTTTGCAACTGTCGTGCGGTTCAATAACGGGGCTCGCTTGCCCGTCCATCGCCAGGTCGTTCCGTCGGGTCCGGACATGGTTCCAACCAGCTTTCCACCGACAAGCTTTGCCTGAAACGGCATGTCCTTCGGAGTGTCTTCCTCATCTTTTGGTGAGGCGAAGGTCAGCACAGATTTCTCAATCTTGACGTCCACAACTGGATGGGCGCTGCCCCAGCGACCCACCATCCGTCCTTGCAACTTGTCTCCGTTTTCGGTCAACTCCAGCCACGACGGGTACCCATAGTCAGGAGCAGCGAGAGTCAAGTCCCATCGTCCCAGGAACGGTTTTACCTCGGCGGGATTGGCAACATCGTGATTCGTATTTGCCTGTTCGTTTTGTGAGCAAGCCAAGCCGGCAAACAGAAGTGTTGCAGCCAGTACGATCAATCCAGTCTTGTGGCGTTTCATCCCAGACTCCTATTCCACGGTTAGAAAACCCGATTGCGATTGAAAGTGTGAGCGGGGTGACTTTCATTCTTCCATCATTCAAACGTTTTAAATTACAGACAATTCTTATTGGATGGGCAAGGAGTGTCAAGCTCCTGTACACCTCCCTTGTGCCGCAGCGGGACTAATAGGCATCGGGAGCGCGAACGAATCGAATTTATAATCCTTTATTTATCTATTACTTGTGGTCTATTGCACCAAGGGTGCAGCAAATGTCGATTGACAGAGATGCAGGCAAATAGGCGAACATAGGGCGAAGTAAACTATGCCGACTGCAGCCACACTTCGCGCCAAAATTGAGGCTTCTCTGGCCCACAGAATTCCGTCCGCCCTGACTCCAGTGCAGAGGATTATTCGACCGGTTGTGGCTACGGGCATTCAAACTCTGGACCAAGTGCTGGAAGGCGGCCTTCCCGTTGGAGCGATCACAGAGATTGTTGGCCCGGAGTGTTCCGGTCGAACTGCCCTGGTATTTTCATTTCTCGCGGGCATTACCCGAGCTGCCAAGGTATGTGCATGGGTCGATGTTTCGAATGCCCTTCATCCTGAATCCGCAGCTGCAACCGGCGTCGATCTTGAACGGATGCTGTGGGTACGATGCGGTGTCACAAGTCAAAAAAATATCCAGCAAATTCCTAAAGGTACTTTTGTCCTTCCAGGGAAATACCTGGTTGCCTCGCCGATTATAAAAGGACTGCATGGCGGTGGTTTCGGTCCCCATCCGCGAGGTGAGGGAAAAGGATTGCCCGATGCTCTCCATAATTTTTTCCGGTACGAGACAAAGCCGTCGGAACATGCAGAGTCACAGTCAAAACATCTGGCAGAAAAATCTACGCTCGTGTCTCATCCTGTCACGGACTCTTCAAGGCAAGTGGCACGCGTAAACATGGTTAAGCCATGGTCAAGAATCGAGCAGGCACTTCGAGTCACGGATCTTCTTTTACAGGCGGGCGGCTTTAGCACGATTGTGTTGGATATGGCCAGTCTCGCGGCTGAATTTTCTTTGCGAGTGCCCCTGGCAACATGGTTCCGCTATCGTGCTGCAGCGGAACACAGCCAGACAAGCCTCCTTTTGCTGACACAGCGGGCATGTGCGAAAAGCAGTGCGGGACTGGTGCTGCAGATGCAGACCGCCCACGCGCTGCAGAAAGAATCAACCGTCTTTACCGGGGTGCAGCATGGGGTGGAAGTTACACGAGAGCGTTTCCAGCCGGCCCCGGCCAAGGTAGTTCCTATGCGTAAGCCGCCACAAAGCGATCGCGTTGCGCACTGGCAGAGTGAAACAGTATGGGCGGCGCAACGATGAGTCCTCCAGAGCTTTACGCCTGCCTGTACGTAAAGGAATTTGCGGCGCAGGCCGTGCTGCGACTTCGACCAGAGTTACGGGAGAAGCCGTGCGCAGTGATGGAAGGCGAACCTCCGCTACAACAGGTTTGTTCGCTGAACGCGAAAGCACGCCGCATGGGCGTACTTACCGGGATGACGCAGGTAGAAATGGAGACATTTCCTGCAGTTACTCTATTGCCACGTTCCATTCAAGGAGAAACTGCTACGAGAATGGCGCTGCTGGAATGCGCGGGGAGTTTCACTCCCAGAGTAGAAGAAGCTAGCACTGCGATGGCATTTCTCTGTGTTCTCGATATTGCGGGGACGGAGAAACTGTTTGGTCCTGCTGCCACCCTGGCAGAGAAACTCAAAAACAGCGTTCGAATGTTGGGGATTGCGGCGTCCGTTGCGGTCAGCAGGAATTTTCATGCGGCGATCTGTCTTGCGCGCGGTATGTCTTCGAGGACTCCTGTAACTGTCATTCCGGCGGGGGTCGAAAGTGCTGCTCTGGCTCCGCTTCCGCTCTCCGTGCTGGCCCTTTCTGCAGAACATGCTGAAAAGTTTGCGCTCTGGGGAATCCGTACGCTTGGAATGTTGGCGGCTCTTCCTGAAAAAGACTTGATTGCGCGGATGGGCCAGGAGGGCAAACGCCTTCGCCAGTTGGCAATGGGAAACCGGCCGCATCTGTTCCTGCCTGTCGAACCTCCAACCAAGTTAGAAGAGTATCGCGAGCTGGATTCACCCGTAGAAATTCTGGATTCTCTGTTGTTTGTTGTCGGGGTTATGTTGGAACAACTCATTTTGCGCGTCACGTCACGGATGTTGGCATTAGCTGCGCTAACCATTGTTTTGCGTCTTGAGGCAGGTGGATCGCATACGCGAACAGTACGACCCGCTTTGCCGACAAATGACCGCCAATTCTGGATTAAATTACTGCACCTAGATCTGGAGGCTCATCCACCGCAGGCACCCATTCTTTCGTTGACGCTGACAGCGGAACCGGGAAGCACCAGCCAGGTGCAAATGGGATTGTTTTCTCCCCAGCTACCTGAACCCGGTGGCCTGGATGTCACGCTGGCGCGTATCCGCGCCATTGTTGGTGAAGAATGCGTGGGGCGAGCTGTGCTGCGCGATACCCACCAGCCTAATGAATTTCGCATGGAACCTTTCGCAGTTATCGCAAAACATACCGCAGAGACAGCCTGTACCCAGCCACGAGTTGCATTGCGGCAGTTCCGTCCACCAGAAAAAATTTCGGCGACATTGCAGAATGAACGGCCGACTTCATTCTTCCTGCAAAAGAAACGCTACATCATCGAGAAGGCTTATGGCCCGTGGCGTACGAGTGGGGATTGGTGGAATCCGGAATGGTGGAATGTAGAACAGTGGGACATCGTGGCGCATTCCGCGGAAGGCAGTCTACTGTGCGGCTGCATCGTTCGCGATGTGACGGGGAATTGCTGGGAGATGGTGGCACTGTATGACTGAGCGATATGTGGAACTGCACGCCGCCAGTGCTTTCAGCTTTCTTGAAGGCGCATCACAACCCGAAGGGCTGGTCGAACGTGCCGTGGAATTGAACATGCCTGCGATCGGACTGATGGATCGCAACGGTGTCTACGGGTCTGCCCGATTCCATACCAGCGCCAAGCGAAAAAGCGTTCGAGCGCATATTGGAGCGGAGATTGCTGTTTCCAGTTTTGGGTCGCGGCTGACGCCCCCTGCGTGGCTTCCCCATCAACATGTTTCAGAACCAGTGCGCCTGCCGGTGCTGTGCGAATCTCGTGAGGGCTATCAAAATCTTTGCCAGCTCATTACGCAGTTCAAGATGCGCGAGTCCAGCAAATGCGAAGGAGCCGCGACGATTGAGGATTTGCAGCAGTACAACTCTGGACTGGTATGTCTAACCGGCGGAGAGGAAAGTCCACTGGCAGCTGCGCTGGTCTCCGGTGGAGAGATGGCGGGTCGCAAGGTCGTTGAACAGCTTATACAAATCTTTGGAAGAGAAAATGTTTATGTCGAGCTCCAGCGGCATCAGGAACGGGAAGAGGAGTGGCGTAATCAAGCCGCAATACGTATTGCGCGAGATCTCAAGTTACCTGTGCTGGCAACAAACGGGGTTCGCTACGCAACGGAATATGACCGAGAGATTCTGGATGTCTTCACTGCTATTCGCCATCATGCAGAACTCGATCAGGCGGGTCGGCTTTTAGCGCTGAACAATCAACGATACCTGCGCTCGGCGAAGGAAATGGTCTCCTTATTCCGCGATGTGCCGCATGCAATCGAAAACACAGTCGAACTTTCTTCGCGACTCACGTTTGCGCTGGATGATCTTGGGTATGAATTTCCGCGCTATCCAGTGCCCGAGGGCGAGACCATGGATAGTTTTCTGCGAAAGCGAGTTGCAGAGGGCGTAGCCAGGCGATACGAATCGAAGAAAAATCGACATCTGCTGGAACAGGCGAAAAGGCAGGTTCAGCATGAGTTGAGTTTGATTGCGAAGCTCGGATTTGCAGGATATTTTTTGATTGTTTGGGACATCATCCAGTTCTGCAAGAGCCATGACATTCTGGTCCAGGGCCGTGGGAGTGCCGCCAACTCGGCTGTTTGTTATGCGCTAGAAATTACCGCCATCGATCCAGTGGGCATGGAGTTGCTCTTCGAACGCTTTTTGAGCGAGAACCGCGGCGAATGGCCGGACATTGATCTGGATCTACCCTCTGTCGAAAAGCGTGAGCAGGCCATCCAGTATGTTTATCAGCGGTACGGCGATCTGGGAGCGGCCATGACGGCGAATGTCATCACGTATCGCGGCAAATCTGCGGCTCGCGAGGTGGGCAAAGCACTGGGCTTCGATGCCGATACTCTGGGGCGATTATCCAGCCTGGTCAGCAATTGGGAATGGCGCGGGAAGACAGACACCATGGCGCATTCATTTCACGATGCCGGCTTCGATCTAACCCATCCGCGAATCGCAAAGTATCTTGACCTGTCGATGCGGATTCAGGGTCTGCCGCGCCATCTAGGCCAGCATTCGGGTGGCATGGTGATCTGCCAAGGGCAACTGAATCATGTGGTGCCACTGGAGCGAGCTTCGATGCCAGGCCGCACCGTGGTGCAATGGGACAAGGAAGATTGCTCCGATCTTGGCATCATCAAGGTCGACTTGCTCGGTCTCGGCATGATGGCCGTGCTGAAGGATTGCCTGGAACTGATTCCCCAGCATTATGGTGAGCCCGTCGACCTGGCCCAGCTACCGGAAGATCCGGAGGTATATCGAACCCTGCAACAGGCCGATACCGTAGGGATGTTTCAGGTGGAAAGCCGGGCACAGATGGCGTCGCTGCCGCGAAATCATCCAGAAGTTTTTTATGACATCGTGGTGCAGGTGGCGATTATTCGCCCGGGCCCGATCGTTGGCCAGATGATGCATCCATACATGCGGCGTAGACAACATAAGGAACCGGTCAGCTATCCCCATCCATTGTTAGAGCCGGTTTTAAAGCGTACTCTCGGCGTGCCGCTGTTTCAGGAACAACTGCTGCGGATGGCGATGGTGGTCGCTAACTTCTCCGGCGCAGAAGCTGAAGAGCTGCGACGCGCGGTCGGAATGCGCCGATCCTGGGAACGAATGAAAAATCTTGAAGGTAAACTGCGATCCGGCATGACCGCGAATGGGTTGGATGTCACGACGCAAAACAACATTATTCAAAATATAAGTTCGTTCGCGTTATATGGATTTCCAGAATCACACGCCGCCAGCTTCGCACTCATCGCCTATGCCTCGGCTTATTTCAAAGTGAAATATCTGGCCGCATTTACGTGCGCCATTTTGAACAATCAGCCGATGGGTTTTTATTCTCCAGCAGTCTTGGTAAAAGATGCACAACGGCACGGCCTTCGCGTCCGGCCCGTTGACATCCAAATTTCGGATTGGATCTGCATGGTGGAACGAGAGCATGATGGTAGCCTCTCTTTACGAATGGGGCTGGGCTATGCGCGAGGGCTACGTAAGCAGGCGGCGGAGGCACTGGTGGCCTCTCGAGTGCGTGATGGTCGATTCAGTTCAGCGGAAGACCTGGCGCAGCGAGTCCCTTTACTGAACCGAAAAGAATTGACGTTGCTGGCTCGCATCGGCGCCTTGAACCAACTCAATGAAGTTGAACATCGTCGCGATGCCCTTTGGCAGGTGGAACGTGCCGGGAGGCTGGAAGGACCGTTATTTCAGAGAAATGTCGCGTCGTTGAAGGATGCTTCGGAAGCAAAGCCGCTTCTACAAATGAATACCGAGGAACGGCTCGTTGCCGATTATGCCGGTACTGGACTTACGGTTGGCAAACATCCCATGCATTATCGTCGCGCAGCCCTGCAGCAACAACATGTTCTTTCAGCAAAAGAATTGCGCGAACAGAAGGATGGCGACTACGTGCGCACGGCGGGGTGTATCATTGCGCGGCAACGGCCTGGCACGGCAAAGGGTTTCATCTTCCTTTCGATGGAAGATGAAACCGGCATTGCCAATGTCATCGTCACGCCCGACTTGTATGAGCGGGAGCGTCTAGTTGTAACGCGCAGCAAATTCCTGATTGTTGAAGGACCCTTGCAAAATCAGGATGGTGTGATTCACGTGAAAGCAACTCGTCTGATGGATTTTTCCGATGGCGCGCTTGCGCTGCGCTCCCACGACTTTCATTAGTTTGTTCGCGTGTTCATATTCTGCCAAATGCTTCAAACGACCAGTCCCGTGGAAGCAAATGTCGGCTTAGCAAAGAGTCGAGTAAATCCACTGATCAGCAGGCTGATACCGATTAAAGTACCGAGCACCCATACAGAACTGAATGGCCAGTGGGCCCATATCAAGATGCCTAACAACAAGGTGATCAAGCCGTCCCAAAGAAACCAGCCGGAACGGTGAGAGCGACGCAGGCGAAAATAGAGCACAAGTTCAATGACGCCTTCAATCACAAAGTAGGAGGCCAACAGCAACGTCAGCGTAACCAGGCCACGCGCTGGATGAAAAATCAGATAGAAGCCGACAAATAGATAGAGGATCGCGATAAGCAACTGCCAAATCACCCCGCTGGTTTTGCGCGAATGCCAGCAATAAATTAAATGCACAATGCCTGCGAATAACAAGAGCCAGCCGATAAATGCGGTGATTGCAATGCCTGCGATAAATGGCAGAAGGATGGCGAGAAGACCGATGATGATCAATAGCGCGCCAACGATTATTCGTCCGCCGCCTTTTGCACCGGGTGCTGTGGGGACTAATGTAGAGTCGTTCACAATTTCCTCCTTGCAAAAAGTCCAAAACACTGGCTTTGTTGTACTCCCATCGATCATCAGGTTGCCAGTGTTTTGTTTCACAGAACGGCTATCACGCATTCTCCACGCAGTTCCATATCAGAAGCCATTCAGGTCACGCAATACCGCCATGGCAGCGTTGCGGCCATTGATGCCGATGACGCTTCCGCCTGGATACGTACACGCGCCGCAAAGGTAGACACCTTTCATGGGAGTTCTGGCGGACAGGCGATGGTTCCACATATACGCAGGCAGGCACTCGCCCTGAAAAATGTGTCCACCTGTCAAGCCTACTTTCTGCTCGATATCCGGTGGGCCGAGCACTTGCGCATCCACCACCGCGTCTTCAAGATTGCTGCAAAAACGGCCGACGGAGCGCAGTGCCAGGGCTCGCACCTCGTTGCGCCGATCCTCCCAACTGCCCGATGTAAAGGCATACGGCACATACTGCGCGAAGACGCTCATGGTGTGCATACCCGCAGGGACTACGCTGGCATCATGCACGCTTTGAAAATAAAGTTCGCACCAGAGGTGATCTGCAAGGCTTCCTGCGCGGGCCGCGGCGTAGCTTGCTTTCCATTCCGATTTCGTCAGCGGCGCATTGATCTGGCCGTAATGGTGAGGCTCGAGAATCCCCGGACGCGCAGTAAAGTTAGGTAGTTCACGCAGCAATACGTTCAGCTTTACGGTGCATCCCTGGATCGGCACTGAACGCACTTTCTTCTCCCATGTCGCATCGGCGGAATTCTCCAATAGGCTGAGTGTACGAATTGGATCGGCGTTCGAGATGACAATTGGAGCCGTGATCCGTTCACCGCTTTCGAGCACCACACCTCCTCCCGGCAAGATGCGTGAAACGGTGACGCCCGCAGCCACGACCGCTCCAGCCTCGCGTGCGGCATCGCAAAAATAAAAAGAGACCATGCCCATGCCACCCTTCACGTACCCCCACATGCTGGGCATGCCGCCCAGCCTGCCGGAGGAATGGTGGAATCGGATGGACGCTGTGCCGGTGTCGAAAGGGCTCGCGTTGGTGCCAATGACTCCCTGGCCGAGATAGGCGCTTTGCAAGCGCTCATCGGTCAGATATCGCTCGACGAATTCTGCCATGGACCAGTCAAAGAGCAGGCTGCGGGCTTCGTCATCATCCGTAAGCAGATATTCAAGTTGCTCTTGGGTCGGCGCATCTCCGATCCATGCATCACGCCGGTTGTTGTCGAGGTCCCCGTTCAACATGCCAGCGGCGGGTCGGAGCAAATCTCGCAAACGTCGAACGACATCACTCATGGCGCGCCAGCCTTCAACTTCCTTCGGCGAAAACTGGCGGATTTCCTGTTCGCAACGATCGTCGTCATCCCACAGTTGAATGCTGCTGCCATCCAGAAACGGAACAAACAGGCCGTTCACCGCAGGCGTCCATACAAAACCACGGCGGGGAAGATCGAGTTCCTGAACCACCAGCGGATGCAGCAGTCCCGCGAGATAGGCGCAAGGAGACATCAGCACACCGGGGAAAGGCTCTTCAATGGTGCAGGCGCCACCCACCCGTTCGCGGCTTTCAAGTACCAGCACGGACCTGCCCGCGCGAGCCAGATAAGTAGCGCAGGCTAGACCATTGTGTCCTGCGCCGATAATCACTACATCCCATCTGCGCGATGCAATTTCCCGGATACTGGCTGGAAGTCCGATCTTTCCCAATACTGCAGCGGTCGCTGACATAGGAACAGTATCTACGACAGTGCCCGGTGAAGAAAGTGATGCGTTATTCGGTGACACGAAAATTGCGGCCTAGCCGCTCCGGACCGAAGCTGAAGATAAAACACAGAGCGATAATCACGCATCCTTCAAAACTCGTGAGCGCCCTCGGATGTCGGATCCGCGATGACAAATGGGTGTGTGTTGTGTGGAGGTGGCTCGAGCGTCAGCGACAGCGGGGGGCAGGTGCGTTTGCGTTGAATGGACGGATGGTCGATGCGCCATTTGTCCGAAGGGCTGAATTTATTCTTGCTCTCGCGGAGATGATCCGTATGCCGGAAGCGGGCGGAGTCGAAGTGTGACGCCGACTATTCCCCCGGATCAACCGCCAATCGGAGACGGAGATATTCCGCGGATATTCGCTTCCAGGCGAGCATGTAAGCGATCGCTGTAACCGAGTGGCAGCTCAAAAACGCGCTCGTCCGCAGTCAGGATCAGGATATTTCGGGTCGAGTCGAGAATGGCAGAACAAATACCGCACTGCTCCAAATGTTTCTGGACCTGCTGCAAGAGAGCAGGATCGAGAGTTCCATCTAAATAGCCCGAGATGTTATTCCAGACATGTTTGCAATCTATAACCATGGAAACCACCTCCCTTTCTGAGGGACCAGGCTTTTCAATTCCGGCGCCAAAGTTTTTTGCAGCATGGTTCGAGCGCGATGCAGCCGCACTTTCACAGACGCTTCACTGACGCCCAATGTTTCCGCCGCTTCTTTGATGCTCAGTCCTTCTACGTCTCGCAAGAGAAAAACTTCGCGGTAAATTTCCGGCAAGGCAACGATCGCATTCTGTAGGGTCCGCCGTACCTCGGCGCGCTCTAGGACTTCCGATGGTACTTCCCGCCAATCTCGCAGCAAGGCCGGCGAGACGTGTCCCTGCTCTTCGGGCGGAATGTCCAGAGATTCCATTTGCGTCAATCGATTTCGACGCAGACGATTGCGGGCCACATTGAGCGTGATGCTGACCAGCCAGGTGCCGAATTTTGAATCGGCGCGGAAGGTCGCCAGGTTCCGAAAGGCCTTCAGGCATGCCTCTTGCGCCGCGTCCTCCGCATCGGCTTCGTTCCGCAGCATGGAAAGTGCCATGACGTATAGGCGTCTCTCATAGGGACGGATGAGTTGGTGAAACTGTTGTGAGTCGCCAGCAAGGATAGAAGCAATCATCTGCGCTTCATCTCTGCCCTGTAACGGCTGCGTCATGGTCATTCGGTCCAAGCTTGATAGCGCTGCGCCAACCACGCATCCACAGAGATCAGACCGGCTCCAAAGATCAGAACGATCAAGGCTGCAAACAAGAATGTGTAAGGGTCAGCCCCATAAAATTTCCCTGGATCCGAGAAGATCGAAGACAGGGCTTCGCGGTCTGCCGTCCAATACGCCACCAGCATATCGCCAGCCAGCAATAAGCTAGTGAGCCGGGACGCGAGCCCAACGATCAGCAGGATTCCACCCACAAACTCCAGGCTCGAGATAAAGATGACAGTCGCCTCTGGAAACGGGAGATTCAAGCTAGCGAAGAAAGAAGTCGCCTGGCTTACATGATGGAGGCGTCCCCATCCGGATTGGGCAAATTGCCAACCCCAATAGAGCCGCACCGCGAGCAAGAACAGCGATTGCAGGTAGGAGGCCAGGGCAGAAAAGCGAGCATACAACCTAGCTAAAGCCTTCATGAATCCCCTTTACCTTCTCGATCTACTGGCGGCGTGCAAAACCATCCCATGGTCGTCCAATAGGCGAAGGCCGATTGCAAATACGCCGGTCGCTCATGTTCTGGAACCAAGCTGCCGTCGAAAGCAATGTCGATTGCATCTCCCAGCGTGACTGCTTGTTGCAACGCCAGCAAGAGTCGGTAATCTTCCGCCGCAAGTCGACGGTAGTACACGGTGTCCTCAAACCGGTGCACGGCGATATGAACGGTTTCTCGTTTCATCTCGCGCAGAGCACGCCTGCGTTTGCTAACGTGTCCGGTCGATGCGTTGTTGCTGGAGGTGTCTCTGCTGCCGCTCTCGTTGCGAACTGCAATCAGCGCATCGTCGATTGCATAGTGTGCTTCAAGGAGCCGTACATGCGGCTGCAACGTCAATTGCGACTCCGCGTTGATCTGCGATCGCGCGTCGACAGATAACGTAGGCCATATTGCGTTGTCGAAGGCTTCAATGTGCGCCCACTCCAAGCCTGCCATTTCGATGGCCATTTCAGAGTGCGGTTCAGTCCATGCTGGATTCTTGTCCAGCCAGCTCACCAGTTGCGATCCCAGATTGCGCAACGAGAACGAAGTTGAAGGATGCGCTTCAAGATAGGCTCGCATCAGAGCCTGAAATCGCTTCCGACCCACGACTACCTGCACACCCGGAAAATCCTCTTCAAAGTTTGAGAACAAGCGAAACCAATATTGACGGTTGTAAATCTCCAGTCGCTCAAACGACGTCAACTGGTCGTTGGGGCGGATGAACTGGGCTGCTTCTGTTGCATTCGACTGCCCAGCAGAATTCCGGCGCCGCATCTGCTCCCGCGCAGTCAGCGGCTGCATGACAGCCTTGGCCATGCGCTGTTGGAGTTCCTGCAGATCGGTCATCGTGCGTACTCCAGGACGTTTCCCTGCTTTGATTCTCCGGTCGTCGCCGCTTTCAGATACTTGTTCGCCTTCAACGCTTCGGCATGGACCTCGTTGAAGGAAGGAATTCGATCGTCCCACTCCAGCAATGTTGCGGTGGGTCCGCAGCGTTCGATCGCACGCTCGTAGAGACCCCATACACGGTCAAGAACGGGGTGATCATGCGTATCGAGAATGTACTTCTCAAACTTTGAGTGCCCTGCGATATGGATCTGGGCTACGCGGTGCGCTGGAACCGCATCGACATACACGCGCGGGTCGAAACTATGGTTCTGCGAAGAGACATAAATATTATTCACGTCGAGCAAGATGCCACAATCCGCCCGCTCGACCACTTCATTCAGAAATTCCCATTCTGCCATCTCGGAAACATGAAATTCGGCATAGCTGCTGACGTTCTCGACCACCACTGGAACTTCGACAAAATCCTGAACCTGGCGAATCTTTTCCGCGGTCAATCGGGCGGCCTCAAAGGTGTAGGGCATAGGCAGCAGGTCGTGCGTATATCGATCATCGACGCTACCCCAGCAGAGATGATCGGACAGCCACGGTGTACGCGTTCTGCGGACCAGGGCTTTGAGACGTTTCAGGTGCTCACGATTCAGCGGATCGGAGGAGCCAAAATACATGGAGACGCCGTGTTGCACGACGCGATACTGCTCCAGAATGGAGTCCAGCACGGTCAGCGGGCGTCCTCCATCCACCATGTAGTTTTCGGAGATAATCTCAAACCAATCGACGACTGGTTTCTTCGCCAAAATGTGCTGGTAGTGGGGCACGCGTAACCCAATCCCTACGCCGTACTCGGTAAATCCATTGAAACGATTGGCTGGCATGTTTGATCCTGAAAAGCTGCAATTGAAATTCTCCTCCTGCGAGGAGAGACTCGTCGCAGGAGGAACAATTCCACGAAGAACTAGCCAGGCATCTTCGAGCCATCGGTGGCGCAACCACCCTTGCCCTTGCAGCTGTTCTTGCCTTTGCATCCGTTGTCGCTGGACTTGCAACCACCCTTACCCTTGCAGCTGTTCTTGCCTTTACAAGAGTGCTTGTCCTTGGCGGACAGTCCGGTGAAGGCAGTTTGGCCGAGGTACTGGCCGTTTGCCGATACAGTGTTGGGCGCAGAGTTCGGAGTCGCTGCGTGGAGAGCTACTGCGGGAAGCCCGAGCATTCCGCCCACCGCTGCGCTCAGCATGATCGATTTCATCGATTTCTTCATTGTGAATCCTCCTGGTATTGCAGACTCGCGAGTTTCCACGCGGGCTGTGCAACGTTAGAATCCTACAGCTCGCATTTGGTTACAGGGAAGGCAAATTTATTTGCCGGGGAGCGAAATTTGCATCGTTCGGAAGGGTTGAACGGTGACTCAGCAGCAGCAGGACGAGGTTTCGTGCACATGAGTGAGTATTATTGTGGGCGCAGCGTCGCCCGGACGGCCGTTTTCATCGTGGCATTTAAGGATCCCGGGGCGATCAGAAGGCGTGATTTAGATACAAGTGGGTTGCGATTTCGGCGACGATTAACACGATCGTAAGGGTGGAAATCGCGATCTGAAAGGCTTCCTTGCGCTTTTCTTTAGATGTTAGAGGGCGGACTCGCCATTGGGATGCGGGACGGGCGCGCAAAACCCGGGCGCGACGGACGATATACAGGGTGAATAGCGAGCCCACGAGGGCCAAAACCATCATCGGAACGCGAATCAGGTCCGCGTGAAAGCTGCCCGTCAGCCGGGTAAGGCCGATGGCGGCAGCAAACGAACCCAGCCCTACGGCGGCGTTGACGCCGCTGAAAGCGACGGCGACCGTGCAGGCGCTCTGCAGCACAATGAACAACAGGCTGGTTAGGCTGACGGCCCACATCCGGGGCGCGGTCGCACTGACGGGCGTGGAGGTCAATTCTGAAGTGGTGTTGCTCATTAGAAATGCAAACCCTGGGGATCCGGGCACTTAGTCAAAGCTCTTCGGACTTTCTGACGATCGCGCAACTTTGTCCCTCGACCCTATGTCTGTAGAGATCTGGAAACATCTTAGGGCAATCTTCACGCTTCTGTCGTTCCAAAAAAACGCTGCGGCGGCAAGGGCGTCTAGTCCCAAGCTCACGGTACGGCTGGCACTTCTGAATGCGACGAGATATTCTGACAGCTTGAAATTGATTATTTAGGTGGTCGGCGCACGACGACTATTGCGCTTACAGTATGTAGTACACATGCTTCCAGACGATACATTCGCCTTTCCAGGGATACAGCAGCTTTTCGATTTTTCGCCCGATGCCATCCTAGTCACGGATGCGCAAGGCAGTATTCGTGCGGCAAATAAGCAGGCCGAGACGATGTTTGGGTATGGTTCGGGCGAACTGATCGGTCAGCCGATCGAAAGTCTGGTTCCAGAACGATTTCGTGGGGGGCATTCCGCCCATCGCGAGGACTTTAACGCGCAACCGCGGACTCGATCGATGGGTGGTGGCCTGAACCTGTTTGGTATGCGGAAGGATGGCAGCGAAATCCCGGTCGACATCATGCTTCGTCCGGTAGATACGCCGAGTGGCCAGATCGTTTTGAGCTTCGTGCGGGATGTTTTGTTTCAGCGAATGGCGCAGGACGCCCTGCGGCGTTCTGATCAACAACTGCGGTCGATCGTTGACGGGGTGAAGGACTACGCGATTTTTCTGCTCGATCCCAAAGGGTTTGTTGCGACGTGGAATCCGGGCGCTCAGCGAATAAAAGGTTATAGCGCAGACGAAATTATCGGGCGGCACTTTTCCATTTTTTACCCTGATGACGAGTCGGAGCGGAAAAGACCGGACGAGCAATTGACGATCGCGAGAGCCAAAGGAAGATTCGAAGCGGAAGGATGGCGCATCCGGAAAGATGGGTCGCGTTTCTGGGCGAATGTTGTCATTACGCCCATTTTCGACGGGCACGATGAATTGACCGGGTTTGCGAAAATCACTCGCGACTTTACCGATCGCAAACGCGCGGAAGAAGCGTTGATGCTGCAGCTCAGCACGGTTTTGCTAGCCAACGTGGATATTCGCAAAATGCTGTCGGCGATTTCTGCCAGCATTCGCGATGTGGTGCCGCATGATTGCGCAACACTGGCGCTGCGCGATCCAGTATCGGGCGGATTACGGGAACAGTTTCTTGAAGCTGGAGAAGGCAAACAGGCCAATCAAACGGAGACCATCATCTCGATTGAAAATTCGCCCGCCGGTTCGGCATTTCGGTTGGGCGAGCCTGTCCTGCTGAACCAAATTAGGCTGGGTCCCTATGCCAGAGAAGCGGTACGCCATTTGACGGACAAGCAGATGATGTCGGGATGCTGGGTGCCGTTGATTAACCGGGGACAGACGCTGGGAACGCTGATGGTGGCGAGCCGGATGGAGTCCGCCTTCACGCAGCGCGAAGCGGACATGCTGGGTCAAATTGCCAGTCAGATTGCGATGGCCGTGAACAATGGGCTGGCCTTTCGGCAGATCGCCGATCTGCGCGACAAGCTCTCGCAGGAAAAGAAATACCTTGAAGACGAACTCAATATGGAGCATCGCTTTGAGGACATTGTCGGTGAGAGTACCGGCCTGAAACATGTGCTGAAGGATATCGAGACTGTCGCACCGACCGATGCGACGGTGCTGATCCAAGGGGAGACGGGAACCGGCAAGGAGCTGTTGGCGCGGGCTATTCACCGGCTGAGTGGGCGACGTGAGAGGACATTCATCAAGCTGAATTGTGCCGCGATTCCTGCCGGTCTGCTGGAAAGTGAGCTCTTTGGTCATGAAAAGGGTGCCTTTACCGGGGCGATTGCGCGCCGAATGGGTCGGCTGGAATTGGCCCACGAAGGCACCTTGTTTCTGGACGAGATTGGCGAGATGCCGCTGGATCTGCAGCCCAAGCTGCTGCGTGCCTTGCAGGAGCGGG
>JAJYBW010000274.1 GCA_021778815.1 Acidobacteriota bacterium
CCGCAGGCAGCTTTCCGGCAAAAACCCGTTCATATTCCGCTGCTAACTCCGGAAACTGCTGCTTATATTTCGCGAACAATGCATTCCAGTCTGCCTCAAACTTTGCCCCGCGATCCTTCGCCTGCGCCCAGTTCTTCGCCACCTCCTCTGGAACATAAAAGCTCTTGTCCGCTGGCCAGCCCAGCTTTTCCTTGGTCAGCTTCGTGTCTTCTGCGCCCAGCGGTTCTCCGTGCGCCTTCGACGTCCCTGCCTTAGGACTGGCGTAGCCAATGATCGTCCGCACCGCGATGATCGAAGGCTTATCGGTCACAGCTTTCGCCACCTCAATTGCCTTGGACATGGCCTCCAGGTCATTCCCATCGGCCACGCGCTGCACATGCCAGTGATAGGCTTCAAATCTCTCTTCAACGTTCTCGGTGAACGACAAATCCGTGGGGCCATCGAGCGATACTAAATTGTCGTCATACAGCACGATCAGCTTCCCCAATCCCAGCGTGCCCGCAAACGAACAAGCCTCGTGCGAGACACCTTCCATCAGGTCGCCGTCGCCGCACATCACGTATGTGTAGTGATCGACAATCTCCAGCCCCGGCTTGTTGTAGCGCGCCGCTAAATGCCGTTCCGCCGCCGCCATTCCAATCGACATGGCAAGTCCCTGGCCCAGCGGACCCGTCGTCACTTCCACTCCGTCGGTCGCTCCCAGTTCCGGATGGCCCGGCGTGTGCGAATCGAACTGGCGAAATTGCTTCAGGTCCTCCAGGGTGACCTTGTAGCCAGCCAGGTACAGCGCCGAGTAAAGCATCGCCGACGCATGTCCGTTCGAAAGCACGAAGCGATCGCGATTCGACCATTTGGAGTTGGCCGGATTGTGATGCATGAACTTGTGGAACAGCAAATATGTCATCGGAGAATCGCCCAGCGGCGCTCCGGGATGGCCACTGTTCGCCTTCTCTACCGCATCGACAGCTAGGAAACGCAATGCATTGATCGACAGCTGATCCAGTTCCGTCATTCTTGCTCTCCAACTTCAGGCCCAGTGGGCGGTTTAGTCTCTCGTCAATAATTGTATAGATGCGCGGCGCGAGGAATGGCCACAGGCGGATTCAGCAGCTTTTCAACATCAGCGGATCGGTACCTCATAATTTCGGCCCTCCCAGCGGTCCTCGCTGGGCCAGTACAGCGTAAATTCCAGGTCCGTCGGCGCCTGTTGCCCAATCGGAATATCGGCATAACAGACGCAGTCGCCCATGTGCTTTGACTCGATCGTCTGATTGGTTTTCCAATCGTCCTGGGTCCAGACCACGCGAAAGGGGCTGCACTCGACGATACGCATCGTTTTTCCCCGTCCAATCTGGGTCAACAGGTGGCTGCGTTTACATATCTCGATTTCCAGCTCACCGCGGCCGCCGCGATAACGACTCGCTACTGGTCCCACAAGATCGAACACTTCTCCATCCTCCCGCGACCGCAGCAGCTTGATGTACTCCGCATGAGCCCACGCCAGCGGCATAGCGGATCCAGACGGGCGGCCTAAGAACATCCCTCTTTCCGGCAGGTCGGGCGCATCCCAAATCTGTTCCGGCAGCATCCCGCCCTCGGAGCTGAACTGCTCGATGGCCCGGACAAGGCGGTGAATATCTCTGCCGGCGGCCAGCTCGTAGTGCGCCCGCTCTCCCGTCAGCAGCGGCCACGCCCGACCCTGCCCCCAACCTTCGTATGGCCCGCCGTCGTGCTTTTGGCCGTAGCCATCATGGTTGTAGCGACGCCAGCATGGACCATGCGGCGTCTTCACGCGCAACACTGCATCCACCACCTTCAGCGAATCCACAATCAGTGGATCGTGCGGGGAACGAATTCCGTAGCGCACCAGCTCCAGGAAGCCCGCATCGATAATCTCCCGCGCATCGAAATTGGACTTCTCTCCCGGTCCGCGATTGGCCAGTTGTAGCCTGCCTTCGCCCACCGAGGGATTGTAATAACGATCGCTTGGAGCTGGCGGTCGGATGCGCATGTAATGCCGTCGCACGTCCGACAACAGAACGCCGTCGTCGGTTACCGTCCATTTCTCCAGGTTCGATTCAATCCAGTCGGCAAATACCGCGTAAAAATCTGCCAGATCAGGAGCCCCATGCGCGCCCACCAGTTCGCTGGCGCAAATCAGCCCGGTAATGACCGCAGCTAGCGTGGAGGGCGAGTACCCGGAATTTTCTTCCCAGCGCTCCTGCTGCGTCACGGGTGCAAACTTCATCAGGCAACCAGCGGCGCGCTCCACAAATGGAATGATATTGACGATTTCCAGCGCTTTCTGCTTCCATAAGCGCCACGCCAGAATAATGGGGAAAGCAACTTCGTCCAATTGCATCCCCGACCAATACGGAGTGCCGTTCACCCAGAAATTTTGCGCGAAACTGCCATCCGGCCGCTGCGCACAGATCAGATAGACCAGGGCGCGCAACGCAGTTTCGTTCCGTCCAACTGCCATCAGTGCCGTCGCCGTCTGCACCAGGTCCCGCGTCCACACCAGGTGGTAGCCGCCCAGGTCGTCGTCGCCTTTCGTCTGTCCCCATGGAATGGAGGCCGACGCGATGAACGCGCCCTGAAATGTCTTGTCTTCATGGGCCAGCAGAATACTCTGGCTAATGTGCAGCAGTTGTCCGTGGTCCCCGGACAACGACACCAACTGCCGCGGGCATCGAACCCGATGCCACTGCGCATGGAATCGTTCCCGGTGCGCGGAAAAGCCGGTCGCTAACGATTGCACCGTACCCGTCAACGCCGCGTGGTTCCCTCGTCCAAATCCAACCGCTACCGTGAATTCCGGATGACTGGCGACGTCGATTTCTCCCATCAAGGCAATATTGCCGTCCAGCGCCTGATCGAACTCCCAGTCCATTTTGAAGTTCTGGTTCAAGTCGGTCCAGCCATCGCTGGTGCCCACGTAGCCGCAGGACGTCTTGCTAAATCCACAGTCAGCGGCCATCGCCAGCGAGGTTATATCTTTCCATGCCAGCAACACTCGCTTGCCGCCAACATCAATCGCACGTGCGGAATTGCCCGCACCGCCCACTTCCAGGTGCGGCGCCAGCAGCGCATACACTTTCAGCCGGCTTAGAAATTCCCGATCGCCTTGCATGCGCACATGAATCAGCACCGTCGATTGATGCGGATCGGAAATGATTTCCTTGATGAGCGCATATCTTCCTAGTGGGTCGCGGCTCGTTAGCCGAACCCCCAGCGCCTCCCGGTCGAGATACTCAAAACTGCGGTCGAGATCGCGCTTCTCTTCATGGAAAAATGTCTCTCCATCGCTGATCAGGAAGCCGAGGTCTCGGACCTGCGGACGATCGATCGTTGGATAATAAATTTCGTTCAGGATGCCGTGCGCAATCGTGTACCAAACCCGGCTGGAGGCGGAATAGGCTGTTCCCACCGTCTGTTTCTCGCTTGAAGTCCATCGCGGCGGCAGGCCCGGAGCGCCGAATGCCGGCCCGCCCAACGTGACCCAGGAATACTCCGGAGCATCAAAAACCATTACCCCTCCAAAAATGCAGTTCTAATTAGTACCTTGTGGCAGTCCGCAGACCGAATCGGCATGGATTCGTTGCTTTGAAGGTCGTTTGCCTCATCTGAATACATAGACGTATCGCGGAAAGATTCGCTTCTTAACTTGCCAGAAAGAAACACACTTCAAGTTGCGACCGGATTCGTCACACATGCATCCAACTGGGTGAAACGCTACCGGGTACGACCGTCGAGCGTAAAATGACCATGCGTTTGAATTGTACCGACTGATCCCGCAAGGTTGTTCCGTTCGGCTATCGCTTCCGCTTGCCGGACACAACCGCGGAGTGCTGCGGAAATCAGACCTTCACCGGCACTAGCCTACGAACATAGCAAAACAAAGCAGGAGCAACCTGCAATAACACAGGAGGATTCCATTGGCACACGAAGTTCCACCACTTCCATACGACTACGCCGCCCTTGAGCCCCATATCGACGAAACCACCATGCATTTGCACCACGACAAGCATCACCAGGCCTACGTCAACAACCTGAATGCAGCCATCGAAAAACATCCTGAGCTGGCGAATCGCCCGGCAGAAGACCTATTGCGCAAACTGGATAGCGTTCCGGAGGATGTTCGTACCACGGTCCGCAACAACGGCGGCGGCCACGTGAACCACACCATGTTCTGGCAGATCATGAAGCCCAAGGGCGGCGGAGAGCCCACCGGCAAGATCGCCGATCAGATCAAGAAGGATTTTGGCAGCTTCGAGGATTTCAAGAAGCTGTTCAACGAAACCACCGCCAAGCAGTTCGGCTCCGGCTGGGGCTGGCTGATCTTCGACGGCGGCAAGCTGAAGATCATCACCACCGCCAACCAGGACAGCCCGTTCATGCAGGGGCATTTTCCTATCCTGGGGAATGACGTTTGGGAACACGCCTACTACCTGAAGTATCAAAACAGGCGTCCCGACTATCTGGCTGCCTGGTGGAATACGGTCAATTGGGAAGAAATTAACAAGCGCTTCGAACTGGCTAGCAAATAGCCCCATAATTGCCCTGATTTCGGTGCAAAAACAAGCTGGCGGAATTGGTTGCTAAGGCAACCAATTCCGTCCAGTTAGTCGCCTTAGCAACTATTTTTTTTCGACCTGTTAGCGGGTCTCGGAAACCGCTCACCAATCATCGCCAGGGCCTCTTCCCGGCTATGAATTGTCCCCTCCAACTGGGCATCCTCGACCAGGTTTAACATGGTTCGAAATTCCGGGCCCGGCCGATATCCAAGCGCGATCAAATCATCCCCGGTCATCAGCGGCGTGGGACGAATATGCTCCGGCTCCGCTGTTTGATACCGCTCCAGCGCAAATTGGTAGAGCGAAAGATCTCTGTGGCTGGCCATGCAATCCATGCGATGCAGCGCCAGATGCTCATCAAACCGGTTGAGGCGGAAAAAGCGCTTCAGGGTTGAATCGCGCATTTTCTCGACGTCCGCAAAACGCATGTGATTCGCCACCAACGCCATTATTTGCTCGGTATCGCTG
>JAJYBW010000006.1 GCA_021778815.1 Acidobacteriota bacterium
GAGTACCGCAATCACCTTGGTCTGGGTCAGGTTGGCGATTGGAGCTGTCTCTGTCAAGGAGCCTGAATCCGAATTGAAACCGCCGCCATGAATATTGATCAGGACTCGATTCTGCTTCTCCGCCGGAACCTTTAGCGGAGTGATGATGAGCACCGGGACGCCGGCGATGGTGCTGTGCGATACGTTCACCGGGTATACCTGTTCGAACTCTTTTCCCGCGCGGGCCTGCCAGGTATCGGTACCTTTTCTCCGCTGCGCGAGAGAACCATTCGGCTTGACGTCGGAGATGGGCCGCGCCAGAAATTGCTGCGCCTGCGGACTGACGGTCTTGGGGATGGGAACGATGCGCGTGACATGGGCAGTTCCCTGCGAATCGATGTAGCTGGAATCTTTGCTTGGCGCGGCGGCCGCTGTGGTTTGTCCCGAGCTTGGGGCGGGGGAAATGACCAGGAAGGCGATGAAGAACGAGGCAGCAAAGAGAGGGTATTTCTTCATGCCAGACACTATACCTTCTTTGCGTCGCAGTGCTCCAGCGTCGCGAAGGAATTCGCAGTTCGAGACTGGACCATTGCGTGATCACGACGATACTCTCACCGCATTGACGCGCCATCTTAAGGTTATCTTCAGCCGGGATCCATACAAATTAAGTATGTGCTTTCGCGCGACGGTTCATCCGCGCCTATCGACGACGCTCAAGTCGCGGACCAAAGAATATTTTCGCTCGAAGAAATGGTGGGCGATGCTGCTCTTGCTGGGGCTGACCATGTGCTGGCCTCGATGTGAGGGCCAAGTATTGGTGCAGGCGCCGATGCCTGCAGCCGATGCATCGCAGGCTGGTTCCGCGCCGGTCTCATCCGGGCAGGTTGCGACGACCGGTGCTCCCACCGCCATCACGCTGCAAGAGGCAATCGATCGCGCGCGCCGATATTACGCGCAGTATAGAGCGGCGGTGATGAACGCCGAACTTGCAAAGCAGGACCGTGTGCAGGCTCGCGCAGCGATGCTTCCCTCGATCAGCTATACCCAGCAATATCTGGGCACGCAAGGCAATGGAAAAATTCCTAGTGGTCGTTTCGTTACCAATGACGGCGTCCATGTCTACCGCGCATGGGGCGTGTTTCATGAGGACATGCCGGCAGGCTTCTTTACGCTGGCACCCTATCGACGCGCGCAAGCGGCGGATGCGTTTGCGCAGGCACAGGCCGAAGTTGCGAGGCGAGGGCTGACGGTGACGGTGACGAACCTCTATTACAACGTCATCGTCGCGCAACGTGAAAATATCACCGCCCAGCAAAACCTGGATTCCGCGACCGAATTTCTGAGGACGACGAAAGACCTGGAGAAGGGTGGTGAAATTCCTCATGCCGATGTTCTGAAGGCACAGCTGCAATTCGATCAAGCGAAGATCGCGCTTCAGGAGGCGCAACTGGCAATGGAACGCGCGCATCTGGCCTTGGCCGTTCTGCTGTCGCCAGTTCTGGATGAAAATTTCGCAACAGTCGATGATCTCGACAACCCTCCAGCACTGCCTTCCGTGGATCAGGTGGATGCACTGGCCGAACATGCCAACCCGTACGTGCGTTCGGCCATGGCTGCGCTGAAGCAGGCGAACCAGGATGTTTCAATCGCCCGGGCTGGTTTTTTCCCGACGTTCACGCTGGATGCGGACTATGGCATTGAGGCCAACGCCTTCGCGCTGCACAGCACGGTGGCAGCCTTTCCCGAAAAGGGAGTTCTGCCGAATCTCGGGTATTTCGTCACCGCAGGCATGAATCTTCCGATCTGGAACTGGGGCTCTACGGAAAGTAAGTTGCGGCAGGCAAAATATCGGCGTCAGCAAGCGCAGGTAGAGTTGTCGCAAGTGCAACGGGAAGCGCTCAGTAATTTGAGCGCGTACTATAACGAGGCCAGGGTGGCCCGCTCGGAGCTTGCAACGCTGCAACAGGACGCCAATCTTGCTTCCGATTCCCTCCGCCTGACAAAGTTGCAGTATAAGGCTGGGGATGCCATTGAGCTTGAAGTGTTGAGCGCGCAAACAGCGCTTTCTACCGCGAAAAATGCATTGGATATGGGAGAGGCTCGTTATCGAGTCGCTCTGGCAACGCTGCAGACCCTGACAGGAGAGTTTTAATGCATCGGGCGAAGGAAACGGGATGTCTCGGACTGGCCGTTCGTACGGGTTCGGGAGCGGATCGAGTGCGCCCTCGAGTTGTCTCATTGTGGGCGGCAATGATCGCGGCGTCGGCTTTGATGCTTGTTTCGTCCGGGTGCAGCAGTGACAGTACGGTCCCGCCGCCGGAGCCGATTGTGAGCGTGGAGGTCGCGCCGGCGAAGCTGCAAACTATCACCGACATGGTCTCTGCGGAAGGCGTGTTGTATCCCATCCATCAGGCTTCCATCTCTCCGAAAATTACGGCGCCGGTGCGCAAGTTCTATGTTCAACGCGGCGACAAGGTGCGTCGCGGGCAGCTGCTGGCGGTGCTGGAGAACAAGGATCTCGCCGCCGCCGTTGTGTCGGCGCAGGGCGGCTACGATCAGGCGCAGGCGACGTATGCTTCGACGACTTCATCAGGGTTGCCGGAAGAAATTCAGACCGCAAATCTAAACGTGGTGAATGCCAAGGCCACCTTGGCGGCCCAGCAGAAGCTGTACGACAGCGAGAACAAGCTGTACCAGCAGGGCGCGATTGCGCGCAGGCAATTGGATGCGACGGAAGTCGCGTTGACCGCGGCTCAGAGCGCGTTCGCGACAGCGGAGAAACACTTGCACAACCTGCAAGCGGCTGGAGCGTCGCAGCAGAAGAAGGCGGCGCAGGGACAACTTGAAACGGCGCATGGACAATATCTGGGCGCAGCGGCGCAGTTGGGCTATACGGAAATCCGCAGCCCGATCAATGGTGTGGTCGCGGATCGCGCCGTCTATCCCGGCGACATTGCGCCGGCAGGCACGCCGCTGCTGATTGTGATGGACACGTCGAAGGTGGTGGTGCGGCTGCATATTCCGCAACAGCAGGCGGTGTTGCTGCAACTCGGTCAGGCGGCGACGCTGCGCATTCCGGGGCTCGACAAAGATGTTCCTGCCAAAGTGACGGTACTGAGTCCCGCGCTCGATCCGAACAGCACTACGGAAGAAATATGGGTGGAGGCGGACAATCCGAAGGGCGAACTGAAACCAGGAACGACGGCGCAGGTTTCAATCACAGCGAAGACTGTCGCGAACGCGCTGGTCATCCCTGCGTCTGCGATATTGACGGGATCGGAAGGACAAACTTCCGTGATGGTGGTGAAGTCGGACAGTCGCGCGTATGCGCAGGACGTGAAGACGGGGATTCGGCAAGGGCCAATGATCCAGGTTCTCAGCGGACTTCAGCCGGGGGAGCAGGTGATCGTCAGCGGCCAGTATGGATTGCCGGATAAGACAAAAGTGAAGGTCGCGCCGGCCAGCGCCAACGCTGGTATGAAGACAGGGGTATAGAAGTCGATGGCGGACATTTCATTGAACGGTCCAGATAGCCCCGAGCGCGAAGAAACGCAGGTCCCTCTACTACGGTCGCCACAGCAACCTCCGGTCGGGATGACAAGTCTTTCAACCCCACTCAAGCCAACCGAGGGCTTGAATGGGCCACCCGCCAACGCGCGCGATACGGATGTGGAAGAGAAGCCTGCCTGGTTCGTCACCTATTCGAAAGCCGTGATTACGGTGATCGTTGCCTTATCGCTGGTGGGAGCGTTCATGGCGTTGAATATCCCCATCGCTGTTTTTCCCACGACAAATTTTCCGCGCGTGCTGATCGCTATCGACAACGGCGTGATGCCGATCGATCAGATGCTGGTCACGATTACGCGTCCCATTGAAGAAGCCGTGAACACTGTGCAGGGACTGCAGACGGTGCGGTCGATCACCAGCCGTGGCACGGCGGAAGTAGACCTGTTCTTCGACTGGAAAGTGGACATGTTCCAGACATTGCAGCGGGTGAATTCCGCCATGGCTGCAGTTCAAGCATCGTTGCCGCCGACGGCACGGATTGAAGCGACGCGGCTGCGCTTCTCCAGTTTTCCGATTCTTGGATTCGGCCTGACATCCAGCACGATGCCGGCAACGCGGCTTTGGGAAGTGGCGACCTACGATATGAAGCCGCGGCTGAACCGGGTGAACGGCGTGGCTACGGTGCTGGTGCAAGGCGGGGAAGTGCCGGAATTCCACATTATTCCCGATCCGGCGAAACTGCTGCGGACCCGAGTGACGGTGACAGAAATTCTGGATGCTGTGCGCCGGACGAACCTGATTGAATCTCCGGGTCTGATTGCGGAACATCACAGCCTGGTGCTGGATCTGGTCGATGGCCAGGTACACGATCCCAGCGAGATCGCCAACATCGTGATCAAGAACACCTCCGCAGGTGTGCCTGTCCACATTGGCGATGTGGCCGAGGTGAAACCAGGCGTCAAGCCCGTTTACACGGTGGTGACGGCGGACGGCAAACCTGGTGTGCTGCTGAGCATCAATCGTCAGCCGGGAACCAATACGGTGGCGGTGGCGGATGGGGTGTACGCGGAGCTGGCGCAGATCAGAAAAACTCTTCCGCCCGGAATTGACATCTCCGTGTACTACGACCAGGCGCAGTTGGTGAAGGAAGCCATTGCGAGCGTTCGCGATGCCATCCTGATCGGCATTGTTCTTTCGTGCATTGTGCTGATCGTCTTTTTGCGGGACTGGGGAAGCTCGCTGGTGGCGGGGCTGGTCATTCCGGTGACAATCACGCTGACCTTCATCGTGCTGAAACTGCTGGGGCAGACCTTCAACTTGATGACGCTGGGCGGCCTGGCCGCCGCGGTCGGCCTGGTGATCGACGACGCGATCGTGGTGGTAGAGAACATCGTGCTGCACCGCGACGCAGGCCAGGGAAGAATGCAGGCAGTGCAGAGCGCGCTGGGCGAACTGAAGGTGCCGTTGGTCGGCTCGACGCTGACGCCGGTCGTGATTTTTCTACCGTTGATTCTGATCAGTGGTGTGACGGGAACCTTCTTCCGGGCGTTGGCAATCACGATGGGGTCCGCCCTGATCTCGTCGCTGTTTCTGGCGCTGACGTGGACACCGACGCTGAGCCAATTTTTTGTTCGGCGAACGGACATGGTGCCACCGTCGGATCGGTTGGGCGCATTCGCTTCTCATGAGGATGAAACCCGACGGATGATGGAAGCCGAAGAGGCCAGCATCAGCGGCTTTATGAAGCGCATTATTGGTGGTTATGAGCGACTGCTGACGACGGTTCTGGCGCGACCGTTTTGGCTGGCCGGTTTCGCGGTTGTTCTGATTATTGTCTCGTACTTTTCTTATGCTTCGTTGGGCTCGGATCTGCTGCCAAAAATGGACGAGGGCGATTTTACAGTGGACTACATCATGCCGCCCGGAAGTTCTTTAGCGGAGACAGATCGTGTGGTCGGCCACGTCGTCCAGATCATTCGCTCCATCCCGGAGGTGAAGGCAACTTCGCGGCGGACGGGGCTGCAACTGGGGCTGGCAGCGGTGACGGAAGCCAACACCGGGGACATTTCCGTAAATCTGAAAAGCCATCGCAGCCGCGATATTTACGCGATTATGAATGAAGTGCAGGACAAGGTCACGCAAGCGGAGCCGGCATTGGACATCGACCTGCACCAGACGCTGGAGGACATGATCGGCGACCTGACGAATGCTCCGCAGCCGGTCGATATCAAGTTGTTCAGCGAAGATCCGGATCTGCTGCGTCATTGGGCGCCGATTGTCGCGGATAAAATCTCTGGCGTTCCGGGAGTGGTGGGAGTCTTGAATGGAATCGACAACACCATCAGCAGTCCCGAGACGATCTATCACGTTCAACCGTCGGTGACCGCGACGAGTGGCTTCACTCCTGAGGAGGTGGCGACGGACGCGGGTGCGCTGCTGCAGGGGCAAACCGCGCCAACACCTTTGGTCGTGAACAATCGCGCGTATGACATCCGGGTTCGATTTCCGGAGCAGAATCGCGCAACCCCACAGGCAATGGACAACACCATGCTGGTCAGCTCCGCGGGGACGACGGCGACGCTGGGTGCGCTCGCAACCGTGCAGAATCTTCCCGGGCAGACGGAAATTCTGCGGGAAAACCTGCAGCGGCTGGTGGAAGTTTCTGCGCGGCTGCAGGGGACAAGTCTGGGGCAGGCCATTGTCGGCGTGAAAAAAGCGGTGGCGTCGGTGAATCTTCCGCCGCAGATTCGAGTGGAATACGGCGGGACGTACGCGACACAGCAGCAGTCCTTTCGCGATTTGTTGATGGTACTGTTTGCAGGGCTGCTCCTGGTGTTTCTGGTGCTGCTGTTTGAGTTCCGATCCTTCTCCGCGCCGGTGTCGATTCTGGCGTCGGCGGTGTTGTCCACCTCGGGAGTGTTTCTTGCGTTGATGATTACCGGAACGGACTTCAATATTTCTTCTTTCATGGGACTCATCATGGTGGTGGGCATTGTTGCGAAGAACGGAATTTTGCTGCTGGATGCCGACGTAAAATTTCGTGCGCTGGGTATGTCTCCGAAAGATGCCATGATCCAGGCTGGCCGCAGACGGCTGCGTCCCATCATGATGACGGCGGTAGCAGCGGTGGCGGGAATGTTTCCGCTGGCACTGGCGCTGGGTGCCGGTTCGCAGATGTTGCAGCCCTTGGCGATCGCGGTGATTGGAGGCATTCTCATCTCCATGGTGTTGTCGCTGGTCATCACTCCAGCGGTTCACTATTACATGGCAGGAAAAAGTTGACGAACTACGCAGGCGACCGTGGCTTCGACATTTGAAGGTCTAAGGTGAACGTAGAGCCTATGCGAGTGCTGATAGTGGAGGACGAAGAACGGTTGGCGGAGAACATCGCGGCGGCGCTGCGAGAAGGTCCGGGCTACGCAGTGGACATCGCCGGTGACGGAGAGACAGGCGCGTATCTGGCGGAGAGAGGCGAGTACGACCTGATCATTCTGGATTTGATGCTGCCCAAGATCAGCGGTCCCGACGTTTTGCAGCGTCTGCGGAAGAAAGGTCAGAAGGCGCCTGTGCTGGTGCTGACTGCGATTACGTCGAAGGCGTCCATTGTCGAGCTGTTGAACTCTGGCGCCGATGATTACGTAGGAAAGCCGTTCGACCTGGGCGAATTGGTCGCGCGGGTGAAGGCGCTGATTCGTCGCGGTAAGGGTGTCAGCCATCCTTTGATTCGCGTAGGAGACCTGGAAGTGGACACGGTGGAACGGTGCGTGCGATGCGGGGGCGTGGAAGTGGAATTGTCGCCGACGGAATATCGCATCCTTGAATACCTGAGCCATCGACCGAGTGCGATCGTTTCCAAAGAATCGCTGCTGGAGCATTTGTACGACTTCAACTGGGAGCGCCACTCGAACGTGATTGAGGCGCACGTTTCAAATTTGCGCCGCAAGCTGAACCGTGGAGGAGAAGAGCTATGGATTGAGACGCTGCGCGGGCGCGGATATCGGTTGACTGCGGTGGTACGCGAGGCGCAGCCATGAAGCCCTACTCTCTGACTCGACGCTTGGTTGTGACTGTGCTGCTGGTGGAACTGATGCTGGCTGCCGCTGCGACAGGGCTGGCGTTGTTGTATGAGCGCCAGCAAAATCTGCATGCGTTCGATTTGATGCTGCGCGGCCGGGCGGATTCTCTGTTGGGGGCGGTGCAGGATGCTGAAGATGCCGGCGACAATGTGATGCTGGATCCCAAGGCGCTGGACCTGCCGCGCGGCGACTTGTATGGGGTCAGAAACGAGTCTGGCCGCGTGGTGGGCAGTTCATCCAATTGGAACCACGCGGTTGAGCAGGCAGTCGGCGAACAGGGAAGCGGCCGCAATTTTCGATTAGGAAAAAAATGGTATCGGGGACTTGCGCTGCACGGAGTGCGGCAAATCGATATCGGCGACCAAAAGCCGGGAATTGCGCGTCCGGTCGTGATTTTCTATGCGTCGTCGTTAAAACCCTTCTGGGCGGCGATGAGCCATGCGGCGAAATTTCTGGTGATTTCTAATTTTCTGATCCTGTTATTTACCGCGGGAACACTATTCATCCTTCTGCGGCGAGGGATGGCCCCGCTGCAGGAGTTGGCGGGGGCGGCTGCGGGCATCTCTTCGAACGCGCTGCAGTTTCGCGCACCTCCGGATGCATTTGCAGTGCAGGAGCTGGCCGTGCTGGCGCACGCACTGGAGTCGGCGATGAGTCGACTGGAGAAAGCGTTTGTGCAGCAGCAGATATTTGTGCACGATGCGGCGCATGAGTTGAAGACGGCGGTCACAATCATAAAATCTTCGTTGCAGTTGCTGACCTCTCGCAAGCGAACCGCGGCGGAGTATGAACGCGGATTGGAGCTGTGTCTGTCAGACTGCGCGCGCATGGAAGACCTGGTGCAGAAACTGCTCCTGCTGGCCAGGGTTGAGCAGCCGCGTGAAGAGCAGGTCACGGCGTCAGAGACCAACTTGAACGAATGTTTACGCGAGGTGGCGGAGCAAATGGAACCTCTGGCCACTGTGCGCGGCGTGAAGCTGGCGGTGAATTTGGAAGAGAGCGCGACGGCGCGCATCGCTTTCGATGACTGTGCGACGCTGGCGACGAACCTGATGGTCAACGCGTTGCAGCATACCCCGGCGGGAGGGATAGTAATGCTGCGGGTTCAAGCATCGAGAGGAATGACGAGCTTTCGTGTCGAGGACAGCGGCGAAGGCATTCCTAAAGAAGATTTGCCGCGCGTCTTTGATCGCTTTTATCGCGGGGATCCATCGCGGTCGAGGAATACGGGAGGCGCCGGATTGGGGCTGGCAATTTGCAAAGCGCTGGCTGAAGGTGCGGGTGGGCAGATTGAAATTACCAGTGAGGTTGGTCGCGGGACAATTGCCGAGGTGACACTTCCGGCGTCGGACGAAGGACGAATCACCCGGCCGCTGCAGGAAGTTCTCAGCGACCGCTAGGTGCAACGTTGTAAATGGACCGCCAAGTATTCCCGGCGGCGAACCAAGGGAGAGCAAAGATGAACTTACGCGGATTAATTTGCCGAAGCCTGCTGCTGGCTGCGGGTGCAATGTTGGCGACTACGACGGCCACGACGATGGCGTTCGCGGCCGAGGGTCCATTTCACGTTGAGCACGCGTGGCAGGTTGGCGGCGAAGGCGGATGGGACTATATCGCTGTCGATCCGAGAACAGATCTGCTCTACATTACTCGAGGCAATCATGTGCAGGTGGTGAATCGGGAGAATGGCAAGCAGGTGGCCGATATCACCGGGTTGCATGGGACACACGGCGTGGTGTTTGCGCCAGGTGGAAACGGATACATCAGCGATGGAGGCGGCAACCAGGTGGCGGTTTTCGATCGCAAGACATACAAAATAATGCGCACGATTCCAGCCGGGACCAATCCTGACGGAATTTTGTATGAGCCGGTAACCCGCACAGTATGGGCGTTTAACGGCCGCAGCCATAATGTAACTGTGATTGATACAAAAGACGATCAAGTGCTGGCGACGCTGGATCTGCCGGGCAAGCCGGAGTTTCCGGTGGCCGATGGCAAGGGCAACATCTACGACAACATTGAGGACAAGAGCGAGATTGTGCACATCGACGCACGATCGAGGAAGCTGCTGGCCACGTGGTCGGTTGCGCCCGGCGAAAGTCCATCAGGGCTTGCCATCGACCGCGCGCACGGAATTCTGTTTAGCGTGTGCGACAACCAGAAGATGGCCATTGTCTCGACTGCGACAGGGAAGGTGATCGCAACGCCGACCATTGGAGATGGCCCGGATGCTGCCCGTTTTTCCATGGATGGCGGATACGCCTTCAGTTCGAATGGCGAAAGCGGAACCCTGACGGTCGTCCACCAAGATTCGCCGCAGCATTTCACGGTCGTGCAAAATCTTCCGACGGGAAAAGGGGCGCGGACGTTAACGCTAAGTCCGAATGGAAGCAAGGTGTACCTGGTCACGGCGAAATTCGGTCCACGACCTGCGGCGACAGAGGGACAGCCGCATTCGCGACCGCCCATGATCCCGGGGAGTTTCACTTTGATCGTTGTCGGCAAGTAGTGGCTACGAATGGCGGATGAAGGTGCCGTCCTGCAACTCCGCCATGGCTGTACGCAACTGCTCCTGGGTGTTCATGACGATGGGGCCGTACCAGGCTACGGGCTCCTCAATGGGTCGGCCTGAAACCAGTAGAAACCGGATGCCTTGGGGGCCGGCCTGCACGGTGATTTCATCGCCGCGGTCGAACAGCACCAGGGAGTGATTTCCGATGTCGTACACCGGAGCGGCGGCGGGCTTCGCCATCTGCTCGGTGAGAACAGCCTGCGGGTTGGAGGCATCACGAAACGTGCCGGAGCCGGCGAAGACGTAGGCAAATGCATTGCGCGTGGTTTCCACCTTGATCCGCTTGCGCTGGTTTGGCGCGACAGAAATATCAAGATAATTTGGGTCGGCGGCCACGCCTTCGACGGGACCCCTCGTGCCCCAGAACTCGCCGCAAATGACGCGCACGTGGGTGCCATCGTTATCTGTGACCTCCGGGATGGCGCTCGATGGAATGTCTTGATATCGAGGATCGGTCATCTTGAGCGATGCCGGCAGGTTGGCCCACAACTGGAATCCATGCATGCGACCTTGTGAGTCGCCCTTCGGCATCTCCTGGTGCAAAATACCGCTACCCGCCGTCATCCATTGCACATCGCCGGCACCCATTGCGCCTTTGTTGCCCAAGCTGTCTCCGTGCTCTACCGATCCGGCCAGGACGTAGGTGATGGTTTCGATTCCGCGGTGGGGATGCCAGGGAAACCCGGCCAGATAATCCGCCGGATTGTCATTGCGAAAATCATCCAGCAGCAGGAACGGATCAAACTCTCTGGTCTTGCCGAAGCCGAAGGCGCGCTGCAACTTGACCCCGGCTCCCTCGAGAGTGGGCTTGGTTTGAATGACCTCTTTGACTGGGCGTAGGGACATGGCTTCTCCTCCTGTTACTGCCGCATCTATTGGATGCTCGGAGGCAAGAATTGATGCAACGGCGGAGGTGCTGGAGACGTACCGCGGTCGTTTTGATGTGGCGCCGGTCTGGGCCTCGAACCGGCTGGCCCGAGCGGTGAAATATTTCATCGAGGTGCTGGATGAGCTGAATCGGATCAATATCGAGTTTGTCAGTTTCCGCTAGCAAACGATACCCCGCAGGCCGCGGGGCGAGCGATCATCGTGATCATCGGCGTCGTCGCGAGTTGGAACGCAATCTGATCGTCGAGCGATTGCGGGCCGGCATGCGTGGCGCCAAGCTCGTAGGCGGCAAACCTCATCGCCGTGAGCCCAGCCGATGGCGAAGCCGAAGCTGGCACACCACGCGATGAAAGGTGGGTTGTGAGACTCGACAACTCTCTGCCCGCTGGCCGAAGGTTTGACCCTGGTTGCGGTCGCGCAGCATGCCGATGCCATCGAGGTCGAGGGACGACGGGCGTCACACAGGGCTCGCATCGACGCATGGAGTGGCCTGACCAACCTTTAGGTTGCAGACGGATCGATGCAAGTACCTTCTCAGGCTGCATTGCCCTGTAAACTACGCAACCCTTCCATTCTTCTTCCCGCAAGAAGAAAAAGTGTGACCATCACATGCCCATGTGATTCAGGTCACCGACAGGTCTTCTGCCCGCTTAGTTAGATACAGGAATGCGATCCCAAAAACAAACCGCTGGACATGCACAGGACACGTGGCCAGAGATCGGCGGTACCTGGCACCGGACGTCTCGCTGCGTTGGGACTCCGCAAGCAAGCGGCCACGCTGCTGATCGGGCCTCGAATCGAATTCATATTTCCACGATTCCTGACCGGTTTTTTAGCCTCGGCGCAGGACGCCCAGGCGAGCCAATCGCAGGGAGCTTGCGACAAGTGATTCACAACACACCCGGTACGTTGCGAAGAAGTTGACTTTTTCTCTGGTTTTGGCTCGGGCAATCCAAGGCAGGCATGTTCACAGGAGTTTGTTTCTTCAAGGAGAACGTATGAAAAGCAGCATTTCAGCAGCACTCGTAGTTATCGCGTTAGCAGCAGGCGCACACGCCGGAACGATCAATGGCAAGGTGTCCGGTGTTAAGGGGCAGTCGGTCGTCTACGTCGACGCGATTGCCGGCAAGACCTTTCCGGCTCCGGCCCAGCATGCGTTGATGAATCAGAAAGGCCTGATGTTTGTGCCTTTTCTTTTAGTGATCCAGCAGGGAACAACGGTCGACTTTCTGAACAGCGACAGCGTGGCTCACAACGTTTTCTGGCCCTCGGTTGCAGGGGACAAGAAGCTGGGACACAACCTGGGGACCTGGCCCCAAGGTCAGAAGCGCAGTTTCAAGTTCGACAATCCGGGCGCGATTCCCCTGCTCTGCAACGTCCATCCCGATATGGCGGCGTACATTGTTGTATCGCCAACCCCCTACTTTGCCACGACCGACAAGTCAGGAACCTATCGCATAGAGAACGTTCCCAACGGCACCTACAGCGTCACGGCCTGGAACCCCAGTGGGAAACCCCATACCAGCCAGGTCACCGTCTCCGGCGATGCCAAGGCTGACATGACGCTCTCGAAATAGAAAGCAATCGTTGAGCCCGGTAATTTGTGTGCGTATGAAATTGAAAAGGTCATCATGCTGAAGCGTTACGAAAAAAAAGCGGTCGACGTGGAATGGCTGAACAGCAATTTCCCGTGCATGATGGCCTGCCCCGCGCACACAAACGCCGGCCGGTATGTTTCTTTGATTGCGGAAGGCCGATTTGAAGAGGCTTACCGGATTGCGCGCGACCCTAACCCGTTGGCCAGCATTTGTGGCCGGGTCTGTGCGCATCCCTGCGAAACCGCCTGTCGTCGCGGAGCGATCGATCAACCGATCGCGATCCGCGCGCTGAAACGTTTTCTGACAGAGCGACACGGTCCTGAGTCAAAGCATCCCGTCGACACGAATGAGGGGCGGCTGCAGCCAAAGGTTCCCTACCGTATTGCCGTGGTCGGAGGCGGTCCTGTAGGACTTTCCGCCGCACATGACCTGGCGCTGATGGGCTACTCCGTCACGATATTTGAAGCGGCTCCGGTGGCGGGGGGAATGCTGTACCTGGGCGTTCCAGAGTATCGGCTGCCGCGCGATGTCGTGGAAGCGCAGGTGCGTGAGATTCTTGCGACCGGCGATATCACGTTGAAACTGAACCAGGCGGCGGGACGCGATTTCACGATCGCCGATTTGCGTCATCAGGGCTTCGATGCCGTGTTGCTGGCGGTTGGCGCTCACAGCAGTCGCGATCTTTCCATCCCGGGCGTGAACCTTGACGGGGTCCACAAAGGAATCGACTTTCTGCTGAATGTGAATCTGGGATATCAGTTCACCATCGGCAGAAAAGTGATTGTGATTGGCGGCGGCAACGTGGCCATGGACGTAGCGCGCTCCGCGGCGCGAGAGGTTTTGCGCCAGCATGCCAGCGGCGTGGAGTCGCAGGAGCCGTCCAGGGAGAACGAAGACGCGGTGGCGGCACGAGAGATGATCGACGTTTCTCTGTCCGCGTTGCGCCTGGGCGCCCAGGAAGTGAACCTGGTGTGCCTCGAACCGCGTAATCAGATGCCGGCGGCGCTGGAAGAGATTGTCGAAGCGGAAGAAGAAGGGATCATTCTCCATCCGGGCTTCGGTCCCAGTCGGATTCTTGGCGAAAACGGCCGGGTCTCAGCGCTCGAAGTGCTGAAGACGAAGAGAGTCTTCGATGAGAGTGGGCGATTCAACCCTGCATTTTACGAAGGCAGCGAATCGTTGCTGGAATGCGACACCATCATCATGGCCATTGGCCAGGCCCCTCGGCTCGATTTTCTGAAGCCCGAGGACGGTGTGGAGATTTCACGGCGCGGATTGATCGCTGTCAACCCGCAGACTCTGATGACCTCCTCCGAAGGGATCTTTGCGGGCGGCGACTGTGTCTTCGGTCCGCGACTGATTATCGACAGCGTAGCCGACGGCAAACGAGCCGCGGTTGGCATCGATGAATATCTCCGCAAAGTGAAGCATCCCGAGCCGACCGTCGAAGTGGAGATTCTTGAGCGGCACAGCATGCCGCTGAACCTGCTGGACCTGATGCGACAGCCCATTCCTGCCCTGCCGCTGGCACGCCGTACCGGCATGACCGAAGTGGAAGTTGGCTTCGACGAAGAGACCGCTCAGCGAGAAGCACAGCGATGCCTGCACTGCTGGGTTAACACCATCTTTGAGGGCAATGTTCACGATGGCAGCTTGTGCATCCTTTGCGGCGGCTGCGTCGATATATGCCCGGAAAATTGTCTGGAAGTTGTCAGCCTCGATCGCTTCCAGTTCGATCCGGACGTGGTGCAGCAACTGGCGGATCGAGAGGGTCTGCTGAATGTTGAGTTGGATGATGTCAAAGCAGACGAACTCGGGGTGATTGCCGGTTCAGTGATGGTGAAAGACGAGACACGCTGCATTCGGTGCGGTCTTTGCGCCGCCCGTTGTCCAGTGGGAACCATCACCATGGAGTCCTACAACCTGGTGCCGGCTGAAGTCACGGGGCTGATTTCCATCGAAGCCATCGACGCGCCGTTTCGAGCCGTCAGCGCGGAAAGAAAGTGAGAACAGACATGGCAGAAGAGAACAAAACCAACCCCTCCGAGACCGAGCGAGAGATCAGCCGCCGCAGTTTCTTTACCAAGGTGGGGCTGGGATCGCTCGGTATAGCCTCCGCCGGAACCTTGGCATTTGCCTACCAGTTCCTGTCGCCCAATGTTCTCTACGAGGCGTCTCCGATTGTGAATGTAGGCAACGCGGAAAGCTATGAGGTCAACTCCGTCACCCTGCATGTGAAGTCGGCAGTTTATACGGTTCGCTTACCGGAAGGCTTTTTCTCGCTGAGCGCCATTTGCACGCATTTGGGCTGTATGACGGCGTGGAAGCCGGACCTCGGCATCATTGCCTGCCCGTGTCATGGCAGCCATTTCAGTCGCGAGGGGAAGAAGCTGGCTGGCCCCGCGCCCAAGCCTTTGCCATGGCTGAAGACATGGCTGAGCGATGACGGCGACCTGATGGTGGACCGCTCGACAACCATTCATCCGCTTCAATTTTTGAGGATCTGAACATGGCCGGAAAAATCGACGACTATATAGCGAAACTGGAACGCACGCGGGTATGGCGCTCGGTCTTCCGCAGCGGCACGGGATCCAGTACATTGCACCGCGCGCTGGCCATTCAGCAGAATGTTTTTCTGCACCTTTTTTCGACCAAGGTCCGGCGGCGCATGCTCGGCTTCAAAGCGACCTGGTACCTGGGAACGTTGACTCTGGGAACATTTCTGATTCTGGTGATCACCGGCATCCTGCTGATGCTCTATTACCGTCCTGCCGTTCCGCAGGCCTATGCGGACGTCAAGGACCTGCAGTTTGTCGTGTCATCCGGATTATTTCTACGCAATCTTCATCGCTGGGCCGCTCACACCATGGTGCTGCTGGCCTTCGCCCACCTGTTTCGCGTGTTTTATCGCGGCGCGTATCGACCTCCGCGGGAATTTAACTGGGTGATCGGTATCGTTCTGCTGATGGTCACGCTGCTGCTGAGTTACACAGGATATCTGCTGCCGTGGGACCAGCTGGCCTACTGGGCCATCACCGTCGGCTCGAATATTTCAGCGACTGTTCCGGTGATCGGCGAAAAGGTCCGCTTTCTGATGCTGGGCGGCCACCAGGTGAACGCGAATGCGCTGCTGCGGTTCTATGTGCTGCATTGCGTAATTCTGCCGCTGGCGGCGGTCTTGTTTATCGCGGTCCACTTCTGGCGGATTCGCAAGGATGGTGGCCTTTACGTGCGGCAAAGCGAACCGATACGCGAGCCGGCAAAAGAAGACGAATCGGCCGTATTGGAGAAGGTATGACAGAGCCGAAGGACTTTATCGCGGGAATAGGTTCCGACATCAAGAAGTCGCAGAAGCGGGTTCTGTTCGTGACGCGTAGAACGTCGGCGCAGGTACGAGTCTTCGATGAAGAGCGGGTGCAGACCTATCCGGAAGCGTTGTTTCGGGCGGCGCTCGCCATCGAACTGCTGACCATCGCGCTGGTTTTGATCTCGCTATTCTTCAACGCGCCGCTGGAAGGGCTTGCCGATCCAACCAATACGCCGAATCCAGCCAAAGCTCCCTGGTACTTTCTGGGACTGCAGGAGATGTTGCATTATTTTCCGCCCGTCGTTGCTGGAGTGCTGATCCCCATGGTGCTGGTCGTTGCCTTGGTGGTCATCCCTTACTTCAACGTAAACATCGAAGCGGATGGCCTTTTCCTGAAAAATCGACATCGTCGGCTCAACATTTTCTATGCCGGGGCCATCGGGCTCTCACTCTTTCTCTGGTTTTTTCATGTGTACGTGGCGCTGATTCCAACATTGGTAATCGCTGCAATCATGCTGGTTGCAGCGTTCAGTTCGCCAACATCTTCGCAACCGCTTCGTCGTTATCTGGCCGCAAAGCCTGTCTCGTGGTGGGTGATGACCTGGTTTCTCTTGGAGCTAATCGTCCTGACCGTGGTCGGCACGTTCTTTCGCGGACCGGGCTGGTCGTGGGTATTGCCTTGGAGGAGCTAAGTGAATTCTTTGAAAGCTAAAATCGTTGCCTCCTGGAAGGCGGTCGTGCGCGATCCAATCATTCCATTTGGCGTTGTCAGCCTTCTCCTGTTGATTGCGTTGGCTATTGCACCCTTGAAAGACCACTTCAGCGAGTGGCGCAATTATCAGCACCAATATGTCCGCATGATTCGCACGCGGGGCGATGCGGTCACGTTACAGCGGCATTTCCAGGGAGGCATTCGTCAGATTTGGCTGCCAAAGTTGGGCGTCGTCGATCGCTGCCAGACCTGCCATGCAGGTCTTGACGAAGCGAGTTTATCGGACGTAAGCACGCAGCCGTTCGCAGCGCATCCCGTCATCCCGCATCATCTGGATGAGTTTGGTTGTGTGGTTTGTCATCGTGGACAAGGCGCGGCCACGACCGTCGCGGAAGCTCATCACAGCAAGATGGCAGGAGAACAACCGATCCTGCCGGCACGTTATATCGAGTCCTCCTGCGGCCAGTGCCACCACTCCACATTGGAAGGAACTCCAAAGCTGAACCAGGGCCGCACGTTGCTGACAGGTTACGGCTGTGTCAGCTGCCACACCATCAAGTTGGCCGACGGAACAACGATGACGGCGACGGATCAGCCGCCACCTTTGACCCATATTGCCGACAAGACGACCCGCGAGTGGATTTACGCCTGGCTGAAAGATCCGGCGAGTTATTCCACGACGGCGACGATGCCGAATTTTAATTTGAGCGATGCAGATGCCAGGGACATCTCCGCCTTTCTGATTGCGGACAGCGAACCGTTGTCTGGCGATACAGCCATGACCCCTGCCGTGGCCTCCAATTCGGCGGCCGATCCGGCGGCGGGAGCGAGCCTCTACGGTGAGTCGTTTTGCGCCTCCTGCCATGCGATGCAGAATGCCGCGGGCAATGTGGTTGGCGGAAATCTAGGGCCGGAGCTGTCGGGTATCGGCAGCAAAGTGAATGCCGGCTGGCTGCAGTCGTGGCTGCGAGACCCGCGCCACTATGACCCCGGGACGCAAATGCCGCAGTACCGGTGGACCGATCAACAACTGCAATTGCTGACCGGCTATTTACAGAGCAAGACAAACTCGGACTTCCTGGCGAACGTTCATTTGGCAGCGGCGACCCCGGCGCAGATCGCGCACGGAAAAGCTCTTGTGTCCGAGTATGGATGCGCTTCCTGCCACCAGATCCGCGGCATCCGCAAGCCGGATAACTTTGCCCCGGAATTGAGTCGCGTGGGAAGCAAGCCGCTGGAGCAGTTGGTATTTCTTGACGGAATGCAGCACTCTCTGCCGGATTATCTCTCGGAGAAAGTTCGGCGGCCTCGCGCTTTTGGAACGAACCTCCATATGCCTGTCTACGCGTTTACACCTGCCCAGTTGGAGGCGGTGACGACGGCGCTGTTGTCGCTGACGGATCGAAGCTTTACGCTGCCGCCGCAGTTGCAAGTACCATCCCCGCGTATTTCGAACTATCAGCCTGCGGGGCATGCCGGCCAACTGATGACGAATATGAATTGTTTGTCCTGTCATCGCATCCACGGCCGTGGCGGGGATATGGCTCCGGACCTGACATGGGAAGGCAGCGCGGTCCAGCACCAATGGCTGGATGCATTCCTGAAGAATCCGAACACATTGCGCCCCTCGCTGATCCGAAGAATGCCGAAGTTCAACCTGTCTGATAGCGACCGCGCGGAATTGACCGATTACATGATGACTGTGTATCAGACACCCGCTTTCGAGCGCGACTCCATGCCGCTGACCGGATATGCGCCGGCGGAGGTGGAACAGGGACGGCAACTCTTCTACTCGAAATATGGATGCCAGGCCTGCCACATCGTGAACGCGCAGCAGGACAAGGGTTACATCGGGCCCGTTCTTACCCAGGTCGGTTCGCGGCTCACCGCGGCATGGATCTATCAGTGGCTGAAAAATCCACAGGCGTTGCGGCCCGGCACAACAGAGCCCAACCAGAACATGAGCGATGACGATGCACGTGCGCTGACAGCCTTCCTGATCACGCAGAAAACTTCCTTAAAACAGGAGGCGAAACAGTGAAACGGATTCTGTGGATTCCAGGAATGATCGCCCTGTTGGGAGTCGGTTGCGGCCATCGCGCGGCACAGACTGCTGCTCCCCATGCAACGGCTGCCGGCTCTGCTCTGGTTGAATCGAGCGGTGGCAAGCAGCTTGGAATGCCGGGCACAATGCTTCCGCAGCCGCTGGTCGTGCAGGTGAATGATGCGAGTGGCAATGCAGTGACGGGCGCGCTGGTAGAGTTCAGCGGACCTGCGGGAGTGAGCTTCGATCCGGCTGTGGCACTTTCGGATTCGAGCGGGCAGGTCAGCACCAACGTGACCATGGGTGGAGGGAGCGGTCGATTTGAGCTGACCGCCGCATCGCCGGACAAATCCGGGAAGAAGTTTTTCCTGAAGGTGACTGAGCTTTCAGGCTCGTATCAGCAGCAGGTTGGGTATGAAGTCAACGAGAAATATTGCGCTCGCTGCCATAATTCTGAGTCGTCGGCGCAGCGAGTTTCCAATTACGACAACCTCTCTGTGAAGCCGCACTCGTTCGCCGACGGAAATGCCATGAACAAGCTCAGCAATTCCGATTTGAACGCAATTATTACGCATGGCGGTCCGGCGCTGAACCGGTCCGCGCTGATGCCGCCCTACGGCTGGACTCTCTCCAAGGCGGAGACACAGTCTGTCATCGCATATATCCGACTGGTATCCGATCCGCCGTACCGGCCAGCCGGAGTGACCTATGGGAAGCAATGAATCGGCATGGTCCGCTAGGGGGCGCGCTATCAGCCAATTCGGCAATCCGTCAGGCGATGCCGGTGCGGGTGAAAGAAGTTTGAAAGTGCTGCACCAGCAGCACGTACTGACCCACTTCAATTGTGTGGGCACGATTCAATGATCGCGGAATAGAACCACAACTTTCTGTAGCACTTTGTTCGAAGGAGCGTCATGAAACAAAATAGTTTTCTTACTGTACTTGCTATGGTCATTATGTGCGGCGCACTTACTCCCCGGGCCACCGCGCTGCCCAGCTATGCGCGTCAAACAGGTTTGCCCTGCAGCGGCTGTCATTACACGCCGCCAGAATTGAACGCCGCCGGCCGGTTGTTCAAGCTGATGGGCTACATCGATCGATCAGCTAACACCAGCATCGTTGCGGAGGCCAACAGCCGTCGCTCCGGACTGGACATGCTTGCGGCGCTTCCTCTTGGAGCGTGGTTTGAAACTTCACTCACCAGCACCAAGGCGCCTCAGTCCGGCACCCAGAATGGAAACTTCGAATTTCCGCAGGATATCTCGCTGTTCCTCGCCGGCGCGTGGACGGCCCACGTCGGCAGCTTCCTTCAGGTGACGTATAACGCGCAGGACGATCACTTTGGAATGGATAATACCGATATCCGATACGCCAACAAAAGATCGCTGGCTGGCAAGGAATTCGACTACGGCTTGACCCTGAATAACAATCCGACACTGGAAGACCTCTGGAACAGTACTCCGGCATGGGGCTATCCTTTCATCGCCAGCGACTCGGCACCCACTCCCACCGCGGCTCCGATTATTAACGGCCTTCTCGCGCAGGATGTAGCTGGAATCGGCGGTTTTACGATGTGGGACCAGCACCTGTACGGCGCGGCAACCATCTACCGGTCCGATCACATTGGAAGCCCTCAGCCAACCAATGGGCAGGGCGCGTCTTACAACATCCGCGGCGTCGCACCTTATTGGAGGGCTGCGTGGCAACAGGATGGAAGGACGAACAATCTGGAGGTCGGCATGTATGGAATCCATATGAGCTCAACTCCAGGAGCGATTACCGGCCTGCAAGATAGCTATACGGATTTTGGACCGGACTTCCAGTACGATCGAACGATCGGTAAAGACGTCCTCTCAATCCGCGGAACCTATGTCCGGGAGAATTCATCCTTGCCGGCAAGCGTGCAAGCCGGTACCGCCTCGCTGGTCGCGCATCATCTGAACTCAGCGAACGCCAATGCCGAATATCACTTTGGCAATCGGCTATCGGGAGACTTCGGATTGTTTCTTACATCCGGCACGGCGGATCCCCTGTTGTATGCGCAGAGTGCAATTTCGGGAAGCGCAAACGGCAGTCCAAAGAGCACCGGATATATCGCCAACGTTTCCTACTGGCCGGTGCAGAATATAGACTTGGCCTTCCAGTACACGGGATACTCGCGATTTAACGGTGCAGGAACGAACTACGATGGCGCGGGTCGCAACGCCAGCGACAACAACACGATTTACCTGCTGACACGATTCGTTTTCTGATGCGGAATCAGAGGTCTGCGCAATCGCACGCCGACCGAGTTCGCCAGACAGATCGCGGTTCGCCGCGATCTGTCTAAACAAGATGCCACTTGGCAAAATTCCTGGCTTTGCGTTTCCCCTTCACCGATCTCGTGACTTCATCCTCGAACAGATTGATATCGAAGAACGACAATTGCAGCAGCCCGAGTAGGATGAGATTGCCTACTTGCAAAAGGTGACTCGCTTCGGACACCCGCTCAAACCCTTCAACGACCACAGCACTACTCATCCCCGCCCGCATTCTGATGAGATAGACAAGAAAATTAGCCTATGTGGCTTAGGGAGAAAGTCTGGATTGATGCGAAATCGCCAAAGCCCGTGTCCACCAAAATCAATCCCTGAAAGTCGGCTTTGTCGCCAGCAACTGGCAACTAACAACTTGGGTGTCTCCCGTTACTTATTCGCCGGCGGCGTATTGGATGCAGCAAGCCGTTTCAACTGCTACGAATTCGGTAGTTTATGCCCTCCAGAATAGTTTGGGGTGGAGATCGATTCCGTGATTCAGGACATGCGCATGCGAATGGAGGCACAGCATCATTCAAGAAAGCCGGCGGCGGAAAAGTCTGCCGGCGACGATCATGCTGACGATGCCAATGACGATAAGCGGCCAATATTGCGGCCAGAAGAGGGAAACGCCCGCGCCTTCGAGGAAACTGCCGCGCAGAACGATCAGAAAATATCGGAGCGGATCGAGCAAAGTGATGTACTGCACAATCTGCGGCATGTTGGCGATCGGCGTGGCGAAGCCGGAGAGAACGATGGCCGGCACCATGAAGAGAAACACGCCCAGCAGGCCTTGTTGCTGCGTCACAGCCAAGGAGGAAATCATCAGCCCGATGCCAACCGTCGCCAGCAGGAAGCAGAATAGACCGATGTAGAGCCCTAGAACGCTGCCGGTAAACGGGACATGAAACCAGAAAATGGACACCACAACGATAAACGTTCCTTCAGCAAAGCCGACAATGAAGCCAGGCAGAGATTTGCCAAGAAGAATTTCTGTCGGACGCAGGGGAGTCACAAGCAGCTGATCGAAGGTTCCCATCTCACGCTCGCGCGCGACCGACAGGCCGGTCGTCAACATGCTCACCAGCAGTGTCAGGATGCCGCAGATACCGGGAACGATAAACCATCGCGATTCGAGATTGGGGTTGAACCAGGCGCGGTCCAGCAACACGGTCGACGGCGGCGTTCCACCATGGATTGCGATTTGGGCGCGATTGAATGTGGTCACGATGGACTGGGCATAACCCATCGCCAAGGCAGCGGTGTTGGAATCTCTGCCGTCGAGAATGAGCTGTACGTGCGTCGTCTTTCCTCGCTCGATATCCGAGGTGAATGTCGGGCCAATGTCCATGGCCATCAGCACAGACTTATCGTCAATGGCGCGGCCAAGGTCATTTTGATTGTGGACGACCCGCAACAGACTGAAGCTCGGAGAACCTTCAAAGCGGGCGATCAAGTCGCGCGACAGTCTTCCCTGGTCCTGGTTGTAGACGACGAAGGGAACATGCTTCAGGTCGAAGGTAGCGGCATAGCCAAAGACCAGGAGCTGGATAATTGGCGGGCCAATCAGGACGGCGCGGCTGGCGGCATCGCGCAGCAGGGCCAGCAGTTCCTTGACAGTCAGCGCCAGGACGCGTTGGAGGACTAACCGCATCAGTCCAGCCTCTTGCGAAAGCGCAGCAGTGCGATGCCGAGAAAGAACGCGCACAGGACGCCCATTCCGAATACGTTGCGCAGCAGGACCGGCCAGACATCGCCGGCTAGAAACGTGCTTTGCAGGATGGTCACAAAGTAGCGAGCTGCAACGATGTGGGTGAGCAGTTGAATGATCTGCGGCATGGAACGAATATCGAAAATAAAGCCGGACAGGATGAATGCGGGAAGAAACGTGGTGACAATGGCGATCATCGCCGCGACAAACTGGCTGCGCGCCAGCACGGAGATGACTAATCCCATGCCGAGGGCCGTCAGTAGAAACAGAGCTGACGTGCCGAAAAGAACCAGGAGCGATCCACGCAAGGGAACGCCGAATAAATAGACCGCCATGGCGGTAGACATAATCATTCCGCCCATCCCCATGGCGAAGTATGGGATCAGCTTGCCCAACAGAATTTCTGTCTTGGCGACCGGGGTCACCATGATGCCTTCCATGGTGCCGCGCTCCCACTCCCGCGCTACCACCAGCGCTGTCAGCAGCGCCCCGATGAGCGTCATGATGATGGCGATTAATCCGGGGACCAGATAGTCGCGGCTACGCAAGGCGGGATTGAACCAGACCCGCGCGTCGGCCACCACGGGTGTCGCCAGATGCGTACCTTGACGGGTGGCTTCCTGCTGCAACCAAAGCAGCCAGGTGCCATTGACATAGTTTTCGATAATGCGTGCCTGGTTGGCATCGACGCCATTCACGGTGAGATGGATGGGTGCGCTGCCGGTGCCGTAGGACTGGCGCGTGAAGTCGCTGCGCAGCCAGAGGATGGCATTGGCACGTCCGTCCATGAGCGCCTGTTCCGCCGACGCCTGATCCGGATAGACTGTGGGATGAAACCATGGCGAGCGTTGCATCTCTGCCAGAAAAGAATCGGTGAGCGGCGTGGGAT